>CAJAWH010000001.1 GCA_903945605.1 uncultured Methylococcaceae bacterium
CAGCAACGGGTGCAGATTAATTTTAAGGCAGTGGGGATGAAATGGCTGATGCTGAGTTATGCTAAACTGGACGCGCTTTAACCCTGATTGTCTTCAGATAACTGCCAACTATTCCCGCCTGTGACAGAACTCGATGCTTTTTTTGCCCAAGACGGCGCATTGGCCCGCACCATTGCTGGTTATCAGCCACGCAGCTCACAAATTGCTATGGCACAAACCATCAGTGATGCAATTGCCAATCAGCAGCATTTGATTGCCGAGGCTGGCACCGGTACGGGCAAAACCTTTGCCTATCTGGTACCTGCCATTTTGTCGGGCGGTAAAACCATTGTCTCCACCGGCACCAAGAATTTGCAAGACCAGTTGTTCAACAACGACCTGCCTATTATCCGCAAAGCCCTCAAAAAACCTTTTACGGCGGCATTGTTAAAAGGCCGCAGCAATTATTTGTGCAGTTACCGGCTGGACAATGCCCTTGCGTCGGCTTTGGGCTTTAACAAGGAGGAGGTGACGACACTGACAAAAATAAAGTCTTGGTCGAAGCGCACACAAAGCGGTGACATTTCGGAAATGACCGAGACCAACGAGGCGGATCCGCTCTGGTACCAAGCCACTTCGACAGCCGATAATTGTCTAGGCCAAGACTGCCCCGATTATGCCGAATGTTTTTTGGTGAAAGCCCGTAAAAAAGCCCAAGCCAGTGATATTTTAGTGGTGAACCATCATTTGTTGTGTGCCGATTGGTCAATACGTGACAGTGGTTTTGGCGAGCTGTTGCCGCATGTGCAAACGGTGATTATTGACGAAGCCCATCAGCTGGCGGATACGGCCTCCAACTTTTTGGGCATTAATATCGGTGGCAAGCAATTGGGCGACCTCGCCAGCGATACTTTAATCGAATATTTCAAGGATGCCACGGACATTCCGGCACTACGCACAGCTTGTGAAGATTTGGAACACGAACTTAAAGATGTACGCTTGGCGTTTGGTATGGAACAGAAACGCGGCGAATGGCGCGATATTGAACAGAACCCTAAGCTGCTGGGTGGCCTGAACGCCGTTAAAGAGCAATTGCAACGCCTGACCGAGCAATTGCTGGTTGCTTCGGTAAAAAGTAAAGGTTTGGATAACTGCTTCAAGCGGGCAGAAGAGCTGAACCGGGACTTCGCCATTATTTTGGAGGACAACAGCGGCAAATGGATACGCTGGTATGAAATCCATAAAAAAACTTTTAGCCTTAGCCGTACCCCACTGGATATTGCCGCCGAATTCCGCATGTTTATGCAGCAACATACTTCAACATGGGTGTTCACGTCGGCAACCCTGAGCGTCGGGCATAAATTCGATCATTTTGCCAATAACTTGGGGCTGAGCGACTATGCCAGCGCCAGCTGGGAAAGCCCGTTTGATTATGCTCGGCAATCGCTGTTTTATCACCCCAGAGGCTTGCCCAAACCAGATGATGATAACTTTATCGCGCTGATTATGGATTTTGTGGTGCCGGTGTTGCAGGCCAGCCAAGGGCGGGCTTTTTTTCTGTTCACCAGCCACCGCGCCTTGCAACAGGCAGCAGGGTTATTGAAGGACAAGCTCAGCTACCCGCTATTAGTACAAGGCAGCCAGCCCAAAAGCTTGCTGTTGCAACAATTCAAGTCCAAAGGCAACGCGGTATTATTAGGCACCGCCAGTTTTTGGGAAGGTGTGGATGTGCGCGGCGAGGCGTTATCGTGTGTAATTATCGACAAGTTGCCGTTCTCGTCGCCCAGTGATCCGGTGTTGAAAGCCCGTTTGGATGCTATGACCCAACAAGGCCGCAATCCGTTTTTTAATTATCAGTTACCCAATGCGGTGATCACCTTGCGTCAAGGGATTGGTCGGCTGATCCGTGATGTCACAGACCGCGGCGTGCTGATGGTATGTGATCCACGATTGTTGAAGCGTTCTTATGGGCAAATTTTTCTGGACAGTGTGCCTCCGATGAAACGTACCCGCGAGCTGGCTGATGTGCAAGCATTTTTTAATCCAGAGAAGCCCTCATGAAGTTATTGGCGGTAGAAACAGCCACTGAGGCCTGTTCGGCGGCATTGTATTGCGATGGTTCAATTATCGAACGCTATCAAATCGCACCACAGCAACATACCCGACTGATTTTGCCCATGATAGAGAGCTTATTGGCGGAAGCCGGTTTGCAGCGGCAGGATTTGCATGCCTTGGCGTTTGGTTGCGGTCCGGGGTCGTTTACTGGCATCCGTATTGCCACGGGCATTATTCAGGGCATAGCGTTTGGCTTGGACGTACCGGTAGTGCCGGTTTCCACCTTGGCGGCATTGGCGCAAGATTTTTTTGACCGGCACGACGCGCATACTGCGTTTGTGGCAATGGATGCGCGTATGTCGGAAATTTTTTGGGGCGTTTACCAACGCAATCCAGACAATCATGCCGAATTGTGCGGCAAAGAGGTGGTGACGCCGGCTCATTTGATTGAATTTCCGCCGCTCAATGGCAGTGGCGTGGGTTCCGGCTGGGGTGTTTATGCGGATGTTTTGGGCGGCTGTTTGACAGGGCTAGTCGGTGCTTGTTATCCGGACTATTTACCCCGGGCGGCGGCGGTTGCCAAACTGGGCATGTATGGATTTGACCACGGCCTTGCGGTCACGGTTGATGAGGCCCTACCCAGCTACTTGCGTAATAATGTCGCCAAAAAAGAATCAGAACGGCTGCGGCCTTGATCGGGTCGATGCAGCCCCCTGCTCCTGCCCTGCAACATCTATTGGTTGATGTACAAGGCTTTATCCAAGGCGTTGGCTTCCGTCCGTTGGTTTTACGGCTTGCCAATGAGTATGGACAAAAAGGTTGGGTTGCCAATACGCTGCAAGGGGCCGAATTGGCCATTGAAGGTTGTGCCAGACAGCAACAGTTGTTTTTGGCGGCACTCAGCGCCCGTCTACCCCCGGTTGCTGAAATCAAGTCACTGACCACAACCCGCCAACCCTTGGCGCATTTCCAAGACTTCCGTATCCAAACATCAACGATTGACGGCAAGCCTTCGGTATTTGTGTTACCTGACTTGGCCTGTTGCCCCCACTGTATCGGCGATATTTATAACCCTGACAGCCGTTTTTACCGCTACCCTTTCACCAGTTGCTGCCTTTGCGGCCCGCGTTACAGCATCATGCGCCAGCAGCCTTATGACCGCAACCATACCAGTATGGCAGTGTTTAGCTTGTGCGACGCTTGCCAAGCGGATTATCACGCGACTGATGACCGGCGCTGCCACGCCCAAACTTTGGCTTGCCCACATTGTGGCCCGCAACTGCAATTGCTGGATGCGGCAGGGTGCTGTTTGTATAAACAAGACCCCGCCTTATTGGTGGCGGCTGAGCTGTTGCGGTCAGGCCATATTGTTGCTATTAAAAGCATAGGCGGCTTTCAGTTGCTGGTTGATGCCAGTAATCAACAAGCGGTTGAGCGCTTAAGGCAACGCAAACAGCGTCCGTACAAGCCATTCGCGCTGATGGTTGCTGATATGCCTGCCGCCCATCAGTTGGCGATAATAAATGCTTTAGAACAACACGCGTTGCTTACACCAGCCGCGCCGATTGTGCTGCTTAAACGCCGTGCCAATACCGCCCTTGCCCCCGCAGTTGCACCCGACCACCCTTGGTTGGGCATTATGCTGGCTTATTCGCCTTTGCATCATTTGCTGTTACCAGCATTTGCCGCACCGCTGGTGGCCACCAGCGGCAACCGCCATACCCAGCCTATTTGTACCGGCACAGACCAAGC
>CAJAWH010000002.1 GCA_903945605.1 uncultured Methylococcaceae bacterium
AAGTTAGCCGCAGCACGGATGGCGAGGAAGGAAAGACGGCTAAATAATGTGGAATTGGCGGTGTGTCAGCCCCTGGCTAACGCCGCATAATTCCATTGTTCGTGGAGGGGCGAAGTCCAAGTTCATCTGAAGCATTACAAGCGAAGCTGCTCTCAAACAAAGCTCTGAACGTTTAAAATATTCCTCTTTGATGTTATGGGCAAATTATAAAAAAGACAAGGATGAGCGTGCTAAGCAACATGAACTGTACGACAACAACCCTCAGATGGCCTTGAGTCACACCAAGGAAATAATCAAAAGACTGGCACAAGACCAGGATGAAGATTTCCGTCTTTTCAATCATTCGATACCAGTAGATGTTTGTTCTATTTTACTGACAGATTTTTTCGACAAAATCTCAGCAGAAGAAAGAAAATATTGCAAAGATGTCGTTTTAGACTTCGCTAAAATGCCTACCAACCCTTATTACCGTTATCAATTTTCAGATGGAATAGCTTCGGCGATTGATGCATTACCGATAATATTTATAAATTATCCTACGGAAAGAGCAAATATAAAATCAATTTTGTTGCGGTCTTTGTTTAATGACTATCCTATCGGTATGTGGACTGATAGTCGTTACAGCATATTTCCCGGTCGGGCAATTCTTCAGTTGTGGGAAAGCCATTTTGACGATATGCAATCAATACTCTTCGGATATTTGCTGTTGAAGCCACATTGGAACAAAATTCTTGAAAAGAGTTACAAACAAGTAGTTTTTGATAATAGAGAAGACCAATTCCATGACGACTTCTACAATCAACATGAGAATGATTTATTAAAAATAGATGATAACTTAATCACTATTAGCGATTTAAATAACATCGAGGAAACCGATTTATATATATTAAATTCAGCTTTCCAATTATTACCTCTAAATACGGCTAATTACGAGCATAAGCTGCTGGCGCAATCAATAATATCAATTTTTGCAAAAAGACTATTGACACGTGACCAGGATAATAAAATTAATTATGACGTTCGTCATTCTTTTATAGAAAAACTAGCCTATCTTGTTCTAAGTTCTTCCGAACAAGATATCAAAGATTACTTACAACCATTTCTTGATGGCTTCAACGGTTCTGAAACGATTGCGGAATTATTTGAGCAATTTATTTTCGCTGAAGATAAAATGGATACTTACGACAAGTTTTGGCAGGTCTGGACACTTTTTTACGTAAAGGTGGTTGACTTGTGCGCGGAAGGGGATGAATATCGGCACGTGGAGAAAATAATAAAGAGTTATCTATTTGCACGAACCCCTTTCAAAGAAACGGTCACGGATTGGCATACTTTTAAAGACAGTAACAGCAGGTTTTTTGAGGATATAGCTAAGTATATTGGCCATTGCCCTTCCACCCTATATGCACTAGCCAAGTTATTGAATGACATAGCGGATCAATACCTTAATCTTGGAATATCATGGTTATCTGGCATTCTGACCCGTAACAAGAAATTATGGACAGGCAAGCTGGAAACTCATACTATTAATTACCTTGAAAAACTCGTCAGGAAATATATCTATAAGGAACGTGAACAAATAAGGCGATCCAAGCAGCTGAAAGATGAAGTCCTGATAATATTAAATTTTTTGGTTGAAAGAGGGTCAGTTATAGGATATATGTTACGGGATAATATCTTATAACAGTTTTGTGCATAACAGTATGGGTTAAAAGTGAGCTTTTTATTTACATCAATCGGTAATCTAACAATGAATAGGATTGAACCATTACAGGTAATAAAGTAAATGTTATTATTGGGCATAAAATACCAACTACTAAAGTTACTGTCTCGTTTTTTTTAACCTTTAACATTATTGACCAACTATGAATTGGCAAGATTTATCCAGCACTTCACATTATAAAACAGCACTTTCAGTTAAACATGAGCTTGATGCTGGCAATCTGGCTGAAGCCAGTTTAGGTATTGATGAGTTAATACAAGCTTTGTCCCGTTCAGAAAAACGCGCCCTTAAAAGCCAATTGGTTAGGCTGATGTTGCACATTATCAAATAGCAAACCCAACCTGAACGGCGTTCTTTAAGCTGGATTGCCAGCATTAAGGACGCACGTGATGAAATTACCGATATTCAAGAGGAAACGCCCAGCTTAACTAATCATGTGATTGAAGAATTATGGGATAAGGCATTTATAATCGCCAAACGCGACGCACAGGCCGAAATGGCCAAACAATCCACTGTGACCAGTGTATCTTGGCAAGCGGTGTTTGAAGATGAATACGAATTGCAGGATGAAACGCGTTTTTAAAACCTGTCACAAAAAGATTCTACTTAGTGGTACAAAAATGTAGCTCGTATGAAGCGAAGCGGAATACGGGCCAACTGTGCCACGAAGCCCCGGATTCCGCTTCGCTTCATCCAAGCTGATCCGCTGTGCATGCCTTGGGCTTCGCTCAGCCAACGATCTGCGTAATATCAGTCAAGTATCTGAATCGGTGGCTAGGATGCGCTCCACCACCCCTTACAAATCCAAATACCCCGTTTCTTCATGCAGCACCTGATCCAGCCCTTGCGTTTCTTCATCGGCACTGACCCTAAGCCCGATGGTTTTACCCAAGGCTTTTAATATCAAATAACTGAACAGGGCGCTCCAGACAATAGTAACGATAACCGCCAAGGCTTGGATGCCTACTTGCTGGATGATGCTAACGCCTTCTTTTAGGCCCAAGCCACCCAAGCTGCTGGCGGCAAACACGCCGGTCAATAATGAACCGGTGATACCGCCAACACCGTGGACAGGAAACACGTCCAAAGAATCATCAATTTTTAGGCTGCGTTTGACGTATTGGGTGGCGTAAAAACACACCACGCCAGCGGTTACGCCAATCACCAACGCACCCAAGGGGCCGACAAAACCGGACGCGGGGGTAATAGTACCCAAACCGGCCACCATGCCGGTGACAATACCCAATACGCTGGGTTTGCCAAAGCGCCGCCATTCAATAGCCATCCACGTCAATGCGCCACTGGCTGCGCCGATATGCGTCACTAGCATGGCCATACCGGCCCTGCCATCAGCGGTCAAGGCACTACCGGCATTAAAACCATACCAGCCGACCCACAACATGCCCGCCCCTGTGACCACCATAGTCATGTTATGGGGCGGCATGGCGGTGGTCGGGAAACCTCGGCGGTTGCCCAATACCAGTGCAGACACCAAGGCGGCAACACCGGCGTTGACATGGATGACGATACCACCGGCAAAATCCATCGCCCCCAAGTTGGCTAGCCAGCCGCCACCCCATAGCCAATGGCAGATAGGCACATAGACGATGATTAGCCATAGCCCACTAAACCAAAGCATCGCGGAAAATTTCATCCGTTCGGCAAAAGCCCCGACAATAAGGGCGGGGGTGATAATGGCAAAAGTCATTTGGAACATAAAATACACCGTTTCAGGGATATCCCCGACCAGTGCATCTGGTCCTATGCCCAGCAAAAAGGCTTTGGAGGCCCCACCCATGAGGGCTTGCCATTGCCCGCCATCGGCAAAAATAAAGCTGTATACACCGACCAGCCAGAGCAGGGACACCAGGCAGGTGATGGCAAAGCATTGCATCAGCACCGACAGTACGTTTTTGCTACGCACCAATCCGGCATAAAACAATGATAAGCCCGGGATGGTCATAAACAGCACCAACGCGGTGGAGGTCAGCACCCAAGCGGTATTGGCTTGGTTGAGGCCAGCGGCATCTGCCCATGGGGGCATCAGCATCAATGCCAAGGCTGGCAGTAATAGTTTGAAAAACATGGAACAATCCTTAAAACAATCCTTGTGGGTTTTAAATGGCATCCTCGCCTGTTTCACCAGTCCTGATTCTGACCACTTGGCTTAAGTCAGAGACAAAAATTTTACCGTCGCCAATCTTGCCGGTGTTGGCGGAACGGATAATATGCTCAACGACTTTATCAACCAGATCATCAGCCACGGCAATATCCAGTTTGACCTTAGGTAAAAAGTCGACAATGTATTCCGCGCCACGGTATAGCTCGGTATGGCCTTTTTGGCGGCCAAAGCCTTTGACTTCGGTGGCAGTGATGCCGGTTACGCCGATCTCTGACAGCGCTTCGCGGACATCATCCAGTTTAAAGGGTTTAATAATAGCGGTGATCAGTTTCATAAATTATTATCCTGTGGTGTTTGTTGTTTGCTGCATTCGCTTCCATCATAGTGAATAATGGCCGAACATACAATTACTGGCATTTGCTGTCGCCACAATTTAAGCAAGTCATGCAACCATCCATCAGCACCACGGCTTTGGTTTGGCATTTGACACACAAAATGGCTTGGGCGGGATACGCGCCTTGCTCGTCCAAAACGGCCTTATCGTTATGAATGGCCTCGAATTCTTTACGCTTAGCGGCTAAAAATTGTTTTTGTTGGTTATCCATTGTGTCGTCTTTTAACATCCCGATGGATTTTAGGTGTGACTCTATTGCGTAACCGATTTCCGCCACCAATGAGGGCATAAACACGCCGCCTTTTTTAAAATAGCCCCCTTTAGGGTCAAACACCGCCTTTAACTCTTCCACCAGAAAACAAGTGTCGCCGCCTTTACGGAAGACTGCTGAAATGACCCGCGTCAGTGCCAACACCCATTGGAAATGTTCCATATTTTTGGAGTTGATGAAGATTTCATAAGGCCGCCGCTCTTCATGTTCGGTGCCTTCATTGAGCAACATGTCGTTGATGGTGATGTACAGGGCGTGTTCCGATTGAGGTGTTTTAATTTTGTAGGTCGAACCGTACAGGATTTCCGGACGGGTGACGTTTTCATGCATACTTTCCAAATTTTGGCTTTTATCGGCAAGGGCTTGCTGTTCTGCGGCGGCTTTGTCTTCGGCGTTCAGCACTTTGTAGGCGGTTATTTTTTGTTCTATTTTGTAAGTCATGGTTGTTGCAAAAATGGAAAGTGATGGATGATTAAAATACCGCGCCATACCGCAAGCCACCCGACAAATATAGATAGGGGTTCAGGCAAAGTACGCGTAGAATAGATGTTGACAATTAATTTTAAAAATGGAAACAATTATGAAAAATTTGCTATGGGCCGCTTCGCTGGCTTTGTGTGCGTTCGTCAATGCCAGCTATGCTGATATTGCCTTAACTTCGAAAGACGACATACAAGGCACTTGGAAGCTGCAATATACCAAAAACACCGTCAATGCCAGAGAAACTATGCCACGGGTAGACACATGGGTGTTTAAAGACGGCAAAGTCGCCATCTTAAACATACCTCGCCAAGATGGGCATTACGACCAGCCCCCCGTCAGCTACGAAATAGATGACGGCAAATTAAAAGTGCCTTATGTCGGCCGCTCGGGCTTTGATCTGTTTACCTTGGTGGAACAAACCGCCGATACCATGACTTTAAAGGCAAAGTTTGGCGAACATTATTACTTTGTCAAAAAATAATCCGTTATCCCACGCCTTATTATTGATGTTACGCAAAGAGCCATTCTGCTTGTAGGAGCGGGGGCTTCGGCTACGCTCAGCCAACGTGCTGCGTAACATCAGTTATAACACTGCCTCAAATTCATCCCACGGCATAGGCTGTCCAAACAAATGGCCTTGATACAACGTGCAGCCTTGTTGCGCCAGAAAATTTCTTTGCGCAACAGTCTCCACACCCTCGGCAATCACCTTAATGCCCAAGGTTTGGGTCATGGCAATGATGGTTTTGACAATTAACGTGTCGGTGGGTTTGATGCCAATATTATGGATAAAGGAACGGTCTATTTTAAGTTGGTCTAGCGGCAACTGGGCCAAATGCGATAGCGAAGAGCAGCCTGTGCCAAAATTGTCCATGGAAAAACGGACACCCCTATCCCTGAGCGCGTTCATTTTGGCAATGGCTTCGTTAATATTGATAAGCACCAAGCTTTCGGTCAGTTCAAACTTGAGCTGATGGGGGTTGGCTGCAAATTGGTCTAGCAGGGTAAGGATATTTTGGACAAAGTTGGGCTGATGGAACTGGATAGGGCTAATATTGACCGAAAGCAGCCAATGACGCGGTTGGGCTTGCCCCGCCCATTGTTCCAATTGCCTGCAAGCGGTTTCCAGTAGCCACTGCCCGATAGGCAAAATCAGGCCGGTTTCCTCCGCTAACGGGATAAACTGGGCCGGCTCCAATAGTCCCAATTCAGGATGCCGCCAACGGATCAGCGCCTCAACCCCGACAATTTGGTTGTCAAGGCTGACCTGTTTTTGGTAAAAAAGCACAAACTGGCTTTTCGCCAAGGCTTGCCGTAAATCGGCTTCAAGGGCGGTACGTTCAATTAACGCCGTTTGCATGGCATGGTCAAAAAAGCATAGGTTGTTACGCCCGTTATGCTTGGCTTTGTACATGGCAAAATCAACATGCCTGAGCAAATCCACTTCGGGTATGGTGTAGCCATAAAACAATGTCGCGCCAATACTGCATGAGCAACGGTAATCATGCCCCGCCAACTGATACGGTTCGTTTAAAGCGTCCAGTATTTTCCGGCCCACCACTTCGGCACTGATGGCGGCTTCTTCCGCCCGCTTATCCAAACCTTCCAGCATAACCACAAACTCATCACCGCCTAACCGCGCCACCGTGTCCACCTCGCGCACAATGCCCGTTAGGCGCTGGGCGACTTGTTTCAATAACAAATCGCCCATGTCATGACCGAGCGTATCATTAAGCAATTTGAAATTATCGAGGTCGATAAACAACAGCGCCCCGTGGCGTTTGTTGCGGATACTGGCGGCAACCCCCAAATGCAGGCGCTCGGTCAGTAACCGCCGGTTCGCCAAATTGGTCAAGGGGTCATAAAATACCAAGCGTTCAATTTGTTCGTAAGCCGCCTTAGTGACACCAATGTCTATGTGGGCGGCAACATAGTGCTTGAGCTTGCCCGTGTTGTCGTGCACTGCTGTAATGGTCATCCAAGCCGGATAAAGTTCGCCGTTCTTGCGGCGGTTCCAAATTTCGCCCTGCCAAGAAGCCACGCTGTTCAAACTGGCCCAGAGCGCCCGGTAAAAAACTTTATCGTGCCGCCCCGATTGCAACATCTTAGGGGTATTGCCGATAACTTCTTCAGGACTGAAGCCAGTAATGGCCGTAAAAGCCTTGTTGACCCGTAAAATCACCGTATCGGCATCGGTTATAAAAATGCCTTCTTGCGAATCAAAAGCAATGGCGGCAAGCTGCAACTCATGGTCAAGCCGTTGGCTGGCACTCATGTCAGTCAAGGTCATGCGTATGGTCGGCAAGCCGTTGGCTGGCGTGTCGCAAAGGCAGTCCAGATGTGCGTCAAAAATGCTTTGGTTGTGGTGCAGCATTCTAAAATCGAATGCTTGCCTGATATTGTTTGGGGATGCCAGGAGGCTTGGAAATAACTGTTGCCAGCGCGTTTGATCGTTATGGGCAATAAAATGGCTAAAATGCTGGCCCAGCAATTGTGGACGGTCAACACCCAATAGTTCCGATGCGGTCAGGTTGGCGGCATTGACCCGTCCATCATGGGCCAGTGTGATATAGCCTATTGGGGCAAATTCATAAAGCTTATGGTAATAATCGCGGGCCTGTTCGATAACCGCTTGGTTCTGCTGTAAGGCTTCATTTTGCCGTTCGAGTGCGTGGTTATAGGCCAGCAGATCATGCAGCCCTACCCCGCTAGACGGGTGGGTGTCATGTTCTGGCGACAAATGGGCTTCCCGATTTTCGGCTTCTTCGCGCAGCATCTGGTAAGGGGTGGATAATAGGCCAATATGACGGGTTGCAAGTCTTTCACCTGATCTGCCGCACCCGATTAAGATCATACCACCACACTAGCGGTGCGGCACTGACCCGATATAGTATGCTCGGAAAACTCAGATTATGGGCTTAATGGACGGATGTAAGGCTGCCGACCCTGTCTGGGTCTGCAACCTTGCCGTTTTTTCTTAGCGGGTTAGTCGTAAACAGGAATTAACACCAAAGATGCTTTGCAGCTTAAATTGACAAACGAGGAGCTTTCACGCACACCAGTGAATGGCTGGATGGTATAAGGCGTGGCAACCGTGGTCAAAATCAACTGGCTAAGGTAGCTGGCATCGTTCATGAACGGGCCAAAACCATTGGAACCTAAACTGATGCTTGGGATAATAAAAGATGCTTTTTTGACATTCACATCAGGCATTACGCTATAGGTCACTGTCTTAAGAATGCCCATTGGCACAGCTTGGGATTGGATGTCTTTCAGCTGGAAACTGTACTTTGAGTTGTTTAAGGTAAGCTGAAGCAAGGTGGTGTTATTGAGATAGGATTTATCATAAAACACTAACGAAGCATTTTTTCCGTTACAAACATAATAATTGGGTGTTTCGCCCGTAAAGGGGACGATAACGAATGCATGGGCTTGAGAAAAAGCCAAACCCAGCCATATTCCCAGCATTGCAATAATTGTATTTTTGGCGCGCATGGTTTTTCCTTAAGTAGAAATAGAATAACAGTTTATATAGAGACCACAACCCATAACAACCACTACCAAACAAAGCTGCCATTGCTTGGCAATATGCAGCCAATTTTGCATGGATTTAATGGAGTTAGGCTGATGATAATAGACGATTTGTCAATTAAAATAAACACTATTCTACGATTTTGCAAAGTGTGCCAGGGGCTAGCTGGCCCGTCACCCTGCCCCGTTACCGGCTGGCCCTCAAAACTTTCCGTAATAGCCTTCCTTTAAAGCATCAAACAAATTGGCGGCAGTATGGGTTTCACCATCGTATTCCACTTCCTGATTGCCCTTAAGCTCCACCACCGCACCATCAGCCAAGGTGAATTGGTAAGTGGTGTTTTCCAAATCGGATTCTTTGACCAACACGCCTTGGAACACTTCGGGGTTGAAGCGGAAAGTGGTGCAGCCTTTTAGGCCTTGTTCGTAGGCATATTGGTAGATGGACTTAAAGTCTTCATAGGGGTAATCGGTGGGCACGTTGGCGGTTTTGGATATGGATGAGTCTATCCATTTTTGTGCGGCGGCCTGGATATCGACATGTTGTTTAGGCGAAACATCATCGGCGGCAATAAAATAATCGGGCAATTGCTGTTTAGGGTCGTTGCTGTAAGGCATGGCTTCGGAATTGATCAAATGCCGATAGGCCAGCAATTCATACGAATAAACATCAATTTTTTCTTTGGATTTTTTGCCCTCACGGATGACATTGCGCGAATAATGGTGGGCAAAACTGGGTTCTATACCGTTGCTGGCGTTGTTGGCCAGTGACAAGGAAATGGTGCCGGTTGGGGCTATGGAGCTGTGATGGCTAAAGCGCGCGCCGGTTTCTGCCAATTGTTGCACCAATTCCGGTTCAATTTGGGCGATCTTTTGCATGTAGCGGCTGTATTTGGCATGGAGCACTTTGCCAGCAACGGTGTCACCCACCTTATAGCCATCGGCAATCATTTCAGGACGTTGATGCAGCATTGCACCTGTTACTGTGAATAACGTGTCCATAATGGGCGCTGGGCCTTTTTCTTTGGCTAAGGCCAGTGCCGCTTTCCATCCTTCAACCGCCAGCACTTGGGTGACTTGCTCAGTGAACACTAAAGAATCGGCATTGCCGTATCTCATGCCCAGCATGGTCACGGTTGAACCCAAACCCAGATAGCCCATGCCATGACGGCGTTTGCTGGTGATTTCTTCGCGCTGTTGCGGCAACGGCAAGCCATTCAGCTCCACTACGTTATCGAGCATCCGGCTAAAAATACGGATCACTTTGCGGTAGCTTTCCCAGTCGAAATAGGCGTCGGCGGTAAACGGTTGTTTGACAAACCGCGTCAGGTTGATAGAACCCAGCAAGCACGAGCCGTAGGGCGGCAGCGGTTGTTCGCCACAGGGGTTGGTGGCGCGGATTTTTTCGCAAAACCAATTGTTGTTCATTTCGTTGACTTTATCGATCAGGATAAAGCCCGGTTCGGCATAATCATAAGTGGAACTCATAATCATGTCCCACAACCGGCGGGCGGGCAGCGTTTTGCTGACGCGGCAAGCAACCAAACCGTCATTGTTGACGATATAGCCTTGCTGGCAAGGGAAGTCACGCCAGATAACCTGGCTGGGGTCGGTCAAGTCCAGCTTGTCAACCGCCGCCTCTTTTTCGGTGACCGGAAACGATAACGCCCAAACTTGGTTGTTTTTCACGGCTTGCATAAACTCAGCGGTGATCAACAGCGACAAATTGAATTGGCGTAAACGTCCGTCTTCGCGTTTGACACGGATAAATTCGACCACATCGGGGTGGCCAATATCAAAAGTGCCCATTTGTGCGCCACGCCGTCCACCGGCGGATGATACGGTGAAACACATTTTGTCGTAAATGTCCATGAACGACAGCGGCCCGGATGTGTAAGCCCCCGCACCGGACACATAGGCATTTTTGGGGCGCAAAGTGGAAAATTCGTAGCCAATGCCACACCCGGCTTTTAGGGTCAGCCCCGCCTCGTGCACTTTGTGCAAAATGTCATCCATAGAATCATAAATAATGCCGGAAACGGTGCAGTTTATGGTGGAGGTGGCAGGTTTATGCTCCAGCGCACCGGCATTGGAAACAATACGCCCCGCCGGTATTGCCCCTTGCCGTAACGCCCATAAAAATTCTTTGTAATACTGCTCTTGTTTGCTTTTGCCCTGTTCAACATCAGCCAACGCCCGCGCCACCCGCTGGTAGGTGTCATCAATGGTGTTGTCCAAAATATTGCCGTCCTTGGATTTAAGACGATATTTTTTATCCCATATATCCATGGACGCTTCCTGAAAAGGTGGCTCTGTCACAGTGTGGGTGATGATGTGTAATTGTGCGGTCATAAAAGGCTACGGGTGCAAAAAGGCTACAGAAAAAAATGGCAAATCAGTGGCTTGAAAGCCGCCGGGACGGGCTTGGCCTCATGTGGACAAAAAACCACATATAGGCTTAAAAAATTATTATAGTGTTTTTTTAGAAATTGCCACCCGTTATTGATAGGCAGGGAGCAGTAAATTGTTGGCCGATTGCTAGGTGCCTGTTTTTAATGGTCAAGCCTTCGGCCTTTTTGAAAGGGATAAGCATATAACCGGGGCAAGGCACATCCGTCCCTGCAAAACGGTAAAATTTGACCCCAGCCACTTGCAGCGGGCATTAGGTGTTTGCTTTAGGCAATCGGATTTGTTACGGTAAACTGGACTGCTTAAAATTATGCCCCAACCTGTCAGGATATAAGATGAACCTTAACCACCCTATTAAAATGCTTGTGACCGGCTGGTGTTTGGCGACAAGCAGCCTGCCTTTGCTTGCCCAAGATACTTTTAAAGTCTGTGCTGATCCGCTAAACCCGCCTTACTCGACCAAGAACCAAGATGGTTTTGAAAATAAAATTGCCAGCTTGTTCGCCCAACAATTGGGGCAAAAACTGCAATACACTTGGTTTCCGCAACGTTTGGGCTTTATCCGCAACACCTTGACCGCACCAGTGAATGACAAGGAAGTGGATAGCAAAAACTTTAAATGCGATATTGTGATGAACGTACCGGCTGGCTCGGACATGACCTTGACCACCGAACCTTATTACCGCTCCGCTTATGTGCTGCTGATTGCCAAAGGGCGGGGCTGGGATGACATTAAAACGCCCGGGCAATTGGCGGACTTGCCGGAAAACCGACAGGAAAAACTAAAAATTGCCATGTTTGACCGTGGCCCAGGCACTACATGGCTACAACAGAATGGCTTGCTGGAGCAAGGCATCCCTTACCAGTCGATGTCGGGCGATGACGGCAACAATGTGGCTATGCAATTGGATAAAGACCTGAAAGCGAAGAAAATTGACATGGTGATTTTATGGGGGCCGATTGCCGGGCATATCATTACCCAGAACCCTAAAAACAGCTATGCCATGCTGACTATGCCCGCAAGCCCCGGCATCAAATTTGATTTTGCTATGGCAATGGGGGTGCGTAAAGGCGATAGTGCCAGAAAAGCCCAGTTGGACAAATTGATTGCCGCCAATGCAACCGCCATCCATGCCATTATTGAAGGCTATAATATCCCGCTGTTGCCGGTTGAAAAAACCGCCAAAGCCAAGGATGATGATTAAGCCCTCAACACCCTACCCAGCCTATTTATCCAGTGCATTATGAACTACCCCACTATAGAAAGCTTTGTCGGTAACACCCCGTTAGTCCGGCTACAACGTTTGCCCGGCACCACCAGCAACACTGTGTTGGTGAAACTGGAAGGCAATAATCCTGCGGGGTCGGTGAAAGACCGCCCTGCCCTGAGTATGATCAAACATGCCGAAGCCCGAGGCGAAATCCGCCCGGGTGACCGCCTTATTGAGGCCACCAGCGGCAACACCGGCATTGCCTTGGCTATGGCTGCCGCCATTAAAGGCTATAAAATGACTTTGATCATGCCGGACAATATGAGCGAAGAACGTAAAGCATCCATGAAAGCTTACGGCGCGGAAATCATTTTGACACCCGCAACAGGCAGTATGGAAGCGGCGATTGATTTGGCACGCTCAATGGAAGCGCAAGGGTTAGGCAAAATCCTCGACCAATTCGCCAACCCCGATAACCCACGCGCCCATTACGAAGGCACTGGGCCGGAAATTTGGCGTGACACGCAAGGCACAATCACGCATTTTGTCAGCTCAATGGGCACTACCGGCACTATTATGGGTACTTCCGAGTATTTGAAGGAGCAAAATCCAGCTATCCAGATTATTGGCGTGCAACCTGAGGGGGAGTCAAAAATACCCGGTATCCGCCGCTGGCCTAAGGAATATTTGCCAAAAATCTACCAGCAAAGCCGCGTTGACCGGATTATTGAAGTCGATCAGGTGTCGGCAGAGAACATGACCCGCGAACTGTCAACTGTGGAGGGTTTGTTTGCCGGGGTGTCTTCTGGCGGTGCGGTGCACGCGGCCTTGAGTTTGTCCAACGAGCTGGAAAATGCGGTCATAGTGGCGATAGTGTGCGATCGTGGCGACCGTTATTTGTCCACCGGCGTGTTTCCGGCTTGACACGCCCTGCCAATATATAACGGTAGGTGCGGATTTATCCGCACCGCGGTCAGCTGCCAAGCCACCCAAAAATCCACCCCCTTCCTCATAAAGACATCAGGACGTTACTTAGCATGAAGCGAACCCGCTCAAGAAAAAAAAAGCTGCCGGAAGCACCGGTGACCATCACCATTGAATCACTCACCCACGATGGTAGGGGGGTTGGTCATGTGGATGGCAAAGTGGTGTTTATCGACGAGGCATTGCCCGGCGAGGAAGTGGAATTTATTTACACCGATAGCCGCAAGGATTATGCCGAAGGCAAAGTGGTGGCGTTGTTAAGCCAAGCACCGGAACGGGTGGCGGCAGGTTGCCCGCATTATGGTGTGTGTGGTGGTTGCAGTTTCCAACATGTGGAAGAATCGACCCAAATCCGCATTAAACAAGGCTTGCTCGAAGAGCAGTTCAAGCGCATCGGTAAATTGGCGATTACGGAATTTTGGCCGCCGTTGACCGGCCCGCATTGGGGCTATCGGCGCAAGGCGCGTATGGGCGTTAAGTATGTGGCCAAAAAAGACCGCGTACTGGTTGGCTTTCGGGAAAAACGCCATCCCTATTTGGCAGAGATTGACAGTTGCAGGGTGATGCATGAAAGTGTCGGCAACCGCTTGCTGGCGTTAGGGGAAATGATCGCGCAGCTGTCCATCCGCGAAAAAATTCCGCAGATTGAAGTGGCGATTGGCGATGATGTTTGTGTGCTGGCTTTTCGTGTGTTAGAACCGCCCACTGCCGACGACCAGGCCATTATGCGGGCATTTGCCCATGAACACGGCGTGTCGGTCTGTTTGCAAGCCAAAGGCCCTGACACCATTGTACCGTTGGACGACGAGCCGGAAGTGATCCCCACTTATAGCTTGCCAGACCACGGCATCACTTTTAAATTCCGCCCTGCCATGTTCACCCAAGTCAATTACGACATCAACCGGCAAATGATCAACAGGGTGCTGGCAACCTTAAACCTGACCCGACAAGACACCGTGCTGGATTTGTTCTGTGGTTTGGGCAATTTTACCCTGCCAATGGCAAAATACGCCGGGCATGTGGTGGGCATAGAAGGCGATCAGCCTTTAGTGAACCATGCCAAAGCTAACGCACAGTTCAATGGTATTGAAAATGTGGAGTTTTATGCCGCTGATTTAAGCAAAGACATAACCGGTGAAGCGTGGGCGCAGCGAAAATTCACTAAAATCTTGCTTGACCCGTCACGGGCGGGAGCAGCGGAGGTGCTGCCACTGTTGAAAATTTGGCAACCGGAACAAGTGGTCTATGTGTCTTGCAACCCCTCCACCTTGGCGCGTGATGCCGGTATTTTAGTCAATGAGTTGGGTTATAATCTGGTCAAAGCGGGGGTGATGGATATGTTCCCGCAAACGGGGCATGTTGAATCTATGGCGTTGTTCCGGAAATGACCGTGGGTATGGCTGATCGCAGGCATGACCCGCGCCTACAGCAGATAACCTGAATGCAGCCATCAATTCCCTGAGCACAGCCGAAGGGGCTGTAAGCAAGCCGAATGACTGGTTAAACAAAGCAAAGTTGGGGGCTTCGACTCCGCTCAGCCGACGTGTTCCGGCTACGCGCTGCTTAACATCAGATAGGATTTAACAACAGGTGCAGAACTATGAAATTTTATCGCCGTTTAGTTACCACAGCATCACTGCTGGCTGCTATGTCTCCCGTGTCTGCGGCCCCACCCGCGCTATCCACCTCCAGCTTCACCAAGCATGATGTCAGTTATGAGGTGTGCCAAACCCGCAGCCGTGAGATCATGGGCAAAATGAACCTGCAAATTGAAGACCACGGCAACGGCACCATTGGCGGGTTTGGCGAGCAAAGCGTGGCTATGGTCAACTGTCATAAGCTGGATAGCACCACTTATGTGCAAATTGCCGTAGCCAGCCAAAAAGAAGAGGCCGCCCAGCTAATTATGGGCTATTTGGTTGATTTTTTAAAAACCGGTTCGGCAACCCAATACAAACTGCCGCCGCCGTCATCAACACAAGCTAGCCCCCAGTAACATGCCCTGCCCTGCACTGACCATTGAGCCTGATGAGCTGTATTTGCAGGTTTGCGCCACTAGCCAACAACTGTCGGTAATTAAAAACCACACCCTATTAGCCCAATATCCAGTATCGACTGCCAAAAATGGCTTGGGCGAACAGCGCGGCAGCGAGTGTACGCCGCGCGGTTGGCACGTTGTCCGTGCCAAAATCGGTGCCGGACAAGCACTAAACAGCGTATTTATTGGCAGGCGGCCTACGGGGGAAATTTACACGCCCGCTTTGGCAGAGCAATACCCGCAACGTGATTGGATTTTGACCCGCATCCTATGGCTGGGCGGCTTGCAGCCCGGTGTTAACCGTTACGGTGCAGTGGACAGTACGTGGCGTTATATTTATATCCACGGTAGCCCGGACGCGCAGATGGACGGGCAGCCCCGTTCCCATGGTTGTATCAGGATGCTCAATGCTGATATTGTCGGGTTGTTTGAGCATGTGGAGGTAGGTTGTAAGGTTTTTATTGGCACGTCATAAAGCTATTAAAAACAGCAGGCGATCAAGGCGCATTGTCCACCAGCGAAGCCATCACACCAACAGCACCACTTCTGAACCGCTATGCCACTCCAGATATTTCCGCATGATTCTGGCAAACAACGCCGAAGCCAGCAACTTGGTCAGCCAAGCTTGCACGGCATCATAGCCGGACAAGCGGAACCAGCCGTCATCAACGGCGGCAAATTGTCGGATGAACGGCACAATGGCGACATCCGCCAATGAGCAGTGGTTGCCGCATAAATAGCTCTGCCCCATCAAGCGGCTTTCCAGAGCGGCCAAAAATAACGCGCCTTGCTGGCGGTAATGGCTGGCAGGGTATTGCGGAAAACGGTTGGCATATTTGTAGCGGTCAAGATGGTGTTTAAAAGCACCGTCATTCCAAGCAATCAGCGCTTGCGCCGGTTCAGGGTATTGCAACCAGTGATCGGGGTCGTGTTGCGCCAATGCCCAGTGCATAATATCCAGACTTTCCTCCAACACCTGACCATCCGGCAGTTGCAGCACAGGGACGGTGGCTTTAGGGGAAATAGCCAATAATTCTGGCGGTTTGTTTTTTAAGATGATTTCGCGCAGCTCGACACCGATGCCAGCATACGCCAGAGCCAATCTGGCCCGCATGGCATAAGGGCAGCGGCGGAAACTGTATAAAATGGGCAGGGGTTGCATGGGAGGCGTGGGCTTTCCGGCACCCTTAGGCGATTCCTTTCGCCTAAAGTTAATGGGCGATGTTACAAGCGGCTGAGCAACTCGGCCTTTTTGTTGCTGTATTCGGCATCGGTCAATAGACCCTGATTCCACAGTTCCGCCAACTTTTCGATCGCGACAAAAATATCGCCACTGTTTGTCGAGGCCGATGGCGGATTGTTGGGCATTGTGGGCTGGAAAGCGGCCGGTTGCGGCTGGTTTTGCACCGGGACATTATCAATGGATATGACCGGCAGGCTACTGACATCGACCACACCGTATTGGCTGGTAAAAGTGATGGAGCCGCCAATGGATTGTTGCTGTGAAAAGCCGCCAATACGGTGGTCGAGCGTGTCATACAAGGTGACATGCCCATTTGCTTCGATAGCTAAGCGGTTAATGGTGGCAAAATAAGCATAGCGGACATTGTTTTGCGCCCCGGTGCTGTTAGGGAATTGCAAGCCAGCGGGCCACCAGTTGCCGGAACTGCCCGGTGGTGGTGGCACAAACAGGCTGACCGGACTGTTGCCGGTGTTGCCGTTTTGCTGTTGTTGACCGCCATTAAAATGGCCTTGCTGTTGGTTGCCTTGGCTTTGTGATTGGAAGCTACCGGTTTGGATCAAGTTGGTCTGGTTGGCAACCAAACCGGACAGTTCTTGACATAAGCCGGACACCGAGTTCTTCAGTCCGTTGTTGAACATGTCACCCAGCATAATCATACCGCCGCGCATCCATTGGCCGGAACCGCCAAATTCGGGATGGCTGAATTGTGCCATTGAGCCGTTGCCATTGATCACCGATTGCAACAAACTACAGACCGCATCAAAACTGAAGTGGTAACGTTGTGCCAGATTGTTGATTATTTGCTGGCCTTCGGGCGTTAGCTGCATCATATTTTTGTAACCTACTGATTAAAATGAAAGGCGGGTATTTTTACAGAGAATAGCGCCGAGATAAAACTCCCTGCCAGTTTAACCGATTTACCTAGCTAGGGCTTGATTAATTTAAAAACAGCTGGCATTCTGCAATGGATTCAGCAAGCGCAGGGTTAATTTTGTCATATCACATCAGCTGTAAACACTGAACGTCCGCACAACCTGAGCTCAATTGAAAAGGCCGGTTTAATTTCCACCTAATGGTTTTAGAGTCAATATCCATGAGCTTCTGTGTTACCAATAAAGAAATACGTTTCAATTATTTGCTGACTTGCCACCATAGCATCTTATGCTGTGATATGGCAAGCCATCGGATTGTCCATGTCCCCTATCAATTGTGCGCCAGCTCAAACCAATATGTGCCCATGCTGCTGGTTTGGAATATGGATATAAACGAAGGTCATTTGCTTTGCCATAGTGAAAATCCTAAGGATTATTTTAACGTTGAAGGTTTCGGCAGCAAGCCTTTGCCATTACTGGCGGTGGCTATCCAGCCCATAGACAGGGCGATTGCGTTACGGCTAAAGCAGCACGAGACTGCTTTTGGTTCTGCACTGCCCATCCAAGGGGCGGATTCCGTAGGGGAAATAGTATGGGATAGCGTGGTTGCCAATAAACAGGAAAGCTTTTCCTTGTGTGCGCTCAATCCTTACTTTTTTTCTGACCGGCAAGCATATCGGTCAGCCGTGTGCGGCGCTGGCTTTCTTGCCACGCTAGTGGCAGGTTGGATAGCCTCAGGGTTACTGGCAAGCGACCATCCTTTTAAAGCATTGCTTGCGCTTAAGGAAATTCCCCTACAAGAAAAAATATTGGGCCTCTATTCAAACAGACTATTCGACCAAGCCAGAAAAATGGCGATAGAGGAACAAATAGACTATTCCGATAAGCCAGGGATTGATTTGGTCATTGCCACCTTAAAAAATGACCAAGCCAAAATTGATTCGCTCTGTGTGGGCAATAATTTTTGGCATCCTTACCTATTGCCCACTGAAACATCCGCGTCACCAGAGCCTTTGTGGCAGTGCCGCCAACCCATCACGGTGGGTAAGGAATTTGATTTTCTATCGCTAAGGACATTTTTTGGTATCGATAATGTAGACCCTGTCGATATAGCAAATAATTTTCCGGGCAGCCACTTGGTTAGGCGGCTTCAACGACAAACACAACAGGGTATTGGTGTGTTGGCCACTTTTAGGAATGAAGGCCCATGGATATTGGAATGGGTGGCCCATTACCGTATGCTGGGGTTTGATAGGATCATCATTTATAGCAACAACAATCAAGACGGCTCTGACGAGTTGCTCGAAGCGTTGGCGAAAGGGGGCATAATTACATGGTGCAACAACATTTGTTCAGAAACTGCATTGCCTCAAATGAAGGCTTATGGTCACGCGTTAAACTTTTTGGAAGAAGCCATCTCGCTTGAGTGGCTGCTGATTGTCGATGCAGATGAATTTTTAATTTTCGACGACGGCTTAACCCTACAAGATTTTATAAAATTGCCCGACATTACCAGGGCTGATGCCATCGCCATACATTGGAAAGTATTCGGCACATCCGGTCATAAAAAAAAGACCAGTGGCCTGGTCATGGCAAGGTTCACCCAAGTCCAAAAGGAATATAACCACCACATAAAAACTATGTTTAGGCCAAACAAGGTGCTCGGATCGGGATGCCACCGCCCGATGTTTGTTAATGACAGGGATGTGTTATTTGTCAATGCCTCGGGTGATCTTTACGAGGCATTTTATATCCAAGGGCTAACCAAGGGCTTTACTAAAAAACCGAGCGGTTCGCGGGCACACATTAATCACTACATCACCAAATCTGAAGAAGAATGCCTGATTAAACGGAGAAGAGGTTATGGGAACGGTAACTTATCGTTCCTGAACATTAACAATTTCTTGCAAGGCGCCAAATTTTGTGAACAGCAGGACTTATCCGCACACAAATACCTTGAAGGAACTGCCCGCGAAATGACCAGACTGACACAGCAATGCGGGCTGGCACCGGCATTGGCCGGTATTGAAAATGCTTATGAAAATACCTTGGCGGAGATTAAACAAATGATTACTGAGGCGCAAGAATATTTTCAATACACCGCTTAACTTTAAATTAACATAGGCTAAACGCACCGCATATCCGTTCAACGCGGCACAATTTGCATCGGCAAGTTGTTTTTGGGGCGCAAGGTCAAGCGGCATTCATGGATGACTTGTTCACCTTTGGGCAAGGTCAAACGAAAATGTCTGGCTAATATGGCTAAGCATAAAGTGGTTTCGACAGAACCAAAAAACTTGGCCAAACACACCCTGGGGCCGGTGCTGAACGGTATATAGACAAATTTATCCGGTTTGACAGGGGCATCCGGCAAAAACCGTTCAGGAATGAAATGGTCGGGCTTGTCCCAATACAATTTGTGCCGGTGCAACAGCCAAGGCGCCACAATCATGACCGACCCCGCCGGGATGCGCCGCTTGCCGATCTGGTCATCGACAACGGCTTCACGGGTCAACAACGGAACGGGCGGGTAAAGGCGTAAGGTCTCATCAATAATGGCGCGGGTATACACCAATTTTTCATAGTCGGCAAACGTGGCTTGGCGGTTAGCCAACACGCTATCCACTTCTTGATGCATCCGCTGTTCCACTTCGGGGCATTGGGAAACCAGATACCATGCCCAAGCCAAGGTATTGGCGGTGGTTTCATGCCCTGCCATAAACAGCACAATCAATTCATTACGGATTTGCACGGCGGTCAGCGAGCCACTGCTGCTGTTGTCGCCCAAGCGGCTTAAAAAACGGCTCATCAAAGTGTAATCATTGGCACTATTGGCCCCTTTGGCAATGACATTGTCCACTATGTCATGAATACGTTTAGCGGCTTTATGGGCTTTGCCCAATTTTAAGCCCGGCATCCAGTTGGGCAAGGCAAAAAATGTGGCAATATCCATTTGTTCAATAGCGGCTTGATACTCGGCAAAGCTTTGCACCACTTGGGCGGCCTGTTCAGCACCCAAATGGTTGCCAAATAACGAACGGCAGATAATTTCCGCTGTCAACTGCCCCATTTGCGGCAGCACATCCAGCGTCGTCCCGGCGGGGATTGCGGCCCATTGGTGCACCCGTTCCTCGGTGGTTTTGACCATGATTTCAGCATATTTGGCCACTTGTTCAGAACTGAACAGGGGGTTCTCAATAGCCCGGTGTTTGTGCCAAGTGGCCCCATCACTGATAAACAGGCCATTGCCCAGCAAAGGCTCCAACGCCTTGCGCATCAGCAAGCTTTTTTTCTCGTACTTGCTGTTGTGGGTGACCAGCACATGCTTGACCGTTTCGGGGCTGCTGGCTATAAAAATCCAGCGGTTGAGGATTTTAGTGGAGCTGAATTTTTGGGAAAAGCTCTGTTCCGGCCAAATTGACAACAAATCGCGCCGCACCGCTTTTAAGGTATCCAGCGGGCCCAGTTCTTTACTGGGGCGATGGGGATAGGGGGGTACAAATCCTGTCATGATGACTGTCCGTTAGCAAGCGGTGGTAAAGGCGGGCGGGCGCGCCAAGAGGCTGGTCAACAATAATTGCCGAGCAAATCAGCCACACTGTGGTTGGCAACACCATGCACAGTGATATTTTTTTTAATGTTACGGTTATAGTTCTCGTGCAAATGGCCATGGAACAAGCGCTTAACGCCCATGGCTGTTGCCAGCTCGCTAATCACATGAAAACCATAGCGATGGGAGCCTGGGGCTTCATGAGTGACCAAAATATCGGCTTGTAATGATTTTAACGCGTCAAACTCATCCGGCCATATCGCCGACAAATATTTCAATGACAGTTTGCGTTGCTTCTGCCCAGCTGCACGATCAAGCAAATAATGCTGTTTACCGGCCCACACCGGCTCTTTAGGGGGATACCATACCCTTCCTAAAAAAATACCGCCCAAGCCCGCCACCTTAAGTCCGGCAATTTCTGTGACTTTTAAATGCAGGGCGTTGTCTTTTAGGGCGGAGTTAAACAGGTTGTTATACTTTTCAGGGGTTTGGAAATCGTGATTGCCCGGAATCCACCAAATTTCGGTCAGCGGGCTAATTTCCTCCAGATACATTTCCAGCGGCTTGTCCAAATCATAGTCGCCCAAAAGAATGACCGCTTCCGGGCGATGCTTATGGACGGCTGCAATTATCGGATTAAAGTTTCCATGCGGATCACCGGCAAATAATATTCTGTCTTGTCGGCTCATTGTTTGTCGCCGCCTTATAGTGGGCCGATCAAGGCAGCCATCTCCAGTAGGGGTTATTGGCTATGATAAATGGTTTTTATGGCCTTGCTATCAGACCATTTCCCTCGCCTTGTCAAAGGCTTGCCGAAAATCCAGATACAAGGGCGTGTCAGTGGACAACATCGAAGCCAACATGGTGTTTTGCAGTTGGTATTTGACATTGCCAACCGCCAAAGACCCCACACCCACGGCATTTTGTGAGTGGCTAGCATGGCTTAAAGGGCTACCCAAATCGCCGCGCTTGACCCCCTCAATGCCTAAAGGCGGCACTGCGTTGACATCACCAGCCACCTTCAATTGCCGGGCTGCCGCCAACACCTGCGCGTTCAGCACTTGGACACCGGCTTTGGCGGTACAAAACACAATATCAGCCTGTTCGATCAGTTGGGCTTTTTCTAGGTCATTGGAAGCCACAGC
Source organism: uncultured Methylococcaceae bacterium (assembly GCA_903945605.1). Taxonomy (GTDB): domain Bacteria; phylum Pseudomonadota; class Gammaproteobacteria; order Methylococcales; family Methylomonadaceae; genus Methylovulum. The sequence goes on from CAJAWH010000002.1 coordinate 21,977, forward strand.
CGCTGTCAAGCTGGCACCAAAACGGCGGTTATAGGCATCCGCCACATCTTGTGCCGCATCTAATGACAAGTGGTCAACCAATGCCGTGCCGGCCCCTGCCAACGAAGCGATGACCCCCGTGGCAACACCCACCGGCCCAGTGCCGCCAAACACCAATGCCTTACACTCTTTTAAAGCTTTGCCATGGACAAGTTGCAGTTGCTTTTCCACACAAGCCACCAATGCGGCAGCTGTGGTGAACGCGCCACTCGGGTCGGCAAACACCGATACGGCAAACGGCGGCACCATGGCCTGTTTGCTGGCATCCAACATATCCATAGCCAACCCCAGATCGCGGCCACCAATAAAAATGCCGGTGCGTTTGACACCGGCAGGGCTACGGGAGAAAATCGCATCTTGGGTCAGACCGTACACCCTATCCAATTTGACATTGCTGTAGGGCATCAGCACATCAAACCCCGCATCCATTGCCATATTGACATCAAACGGGCTATTGTGCGGCATCGGGTCAAACATGTGCAGGATACTACGTTTCTCCATGGGTAAACCTCAAAAATAGGGGTGGAACTACAAAAATAGTTAAGCGTTGGCCTTAACGTAATCCCTGGCGACTTCAAAGGCGTGTTCAAAATGCAGGTATTCAGGTTTTTCGCTACCCAACATCCTTTTCAGCAATAGGTTTTGCGCTTGGTATTTCACGTTGCCGATAGCCAACGCGCCAATGCCCACAGCACCACTTGGCGAGCCTTCAATGGCGCTGCCGTTATGGAAGGCATCAACCCCCGCAATACCGGCTGGCGGCACCGCATTGACATCGGCAGCCACCTTCAATTGCCCTGCTGAAGCAATCAGTTGCGCACTCAACAGCTCAATGCCTGCCGCCCCCGTGGCAAACACCACATCAGCGGTTTTAATGTATTCGGCTTTATCGGCATCGGCACCGGCGGTTACGGTGATTTTGCCCTCGCCAAACTCATGGCTGCACAAGTCAGCCACCATTTGCGCCTTGTCCAATTGCCGGCCAATAATCCGCACATGGGCACCGGCTTTTGCCGCAATCACCGCCGCCGCTTGACCCACCGGGCCAGTGCCGCCCAAAGCCAAGATATTTTTGCCTTCTAAAGTAGTATTGAACTTTGCCAACAATTCCCGTTCCACTGCTGCCACCATGCCCGCCGCTGTGGTGAATGCACCGCTAGGGTCGGCAAATACTGACACCTCAAACGGTGGCACCATAGAGCGTTTGGCCATTTTAAGCATGTCCATTGCTTGCTTAGTGTCGCGACCGCCAATAAATATGCCGGTACGCTTTAAATTTTTGACACTGCGCGAGAAAATGGCATCCTGCACCAAGCCTTGCACCTCGCTAGGCTCAACATTGGTATAAGGCAAAGCAGTGACCCAACCGGCATCCAATGCCATATTAACATCGAATGGGCTTAAGTTTTTGGCTGTGGTCAGCATGTGTAAAATGAATTGTTTTTCCATGATAGCTCCTTGTTAGTCTTGTCCGTAGAGTATAAAAGAAATGGCTACAGAATGACACTGCCAGCCAAGCGATGCTTTGATTTATAGCGGACAATTTGCCGAAATCTGAGAAATTGGCAGTTTTTTGCGGACAAATCAGTGTTAAAGTTTTATGATAGCCGATTTATTATCCCACTCAATAGGCTAAACAATGCAAGTTGCTGATAACAAGGCTGTTTCCATCCACTACACCTTAACCAACGATGAAGGTGAGATTATTGACAGCTCCATCGGCGGAGAAGCGTTGGTCTATCTTCATGGTGCCGGCAACATCATCTCCGGCCTTGAAGAGGCCTTGGCGGGCAAATCCGTCGGCGAAAAAATGAATGTCCGTATCGAAGCGGAACATGCCTACGGCGAGTTCATGGAAGACCGTATCCAAGTCATTTCACGTGACATGTTTGATGGTATTGACACTATCGAAGTGGGCATGCAGTTCCATGCCGATGTCAGCGCCGGCCCTGGAATCGTTACGGTGATTGAAGTGGCGGGCGATGACATCACCATTGATGGCAACCACCCTTTGGCAGGCATCCCGTTGACCTTCGATGTTGAAATAGTCCATATCCGGCCCGCCACCGAGGAAGAAATGGAACACGGCCACATCCACGGTGAAGGCGGTCACCACCACTAACGGGTGCTGGACAAGCAAAAAAGGGGGGCGTGGGGAAAGTAGCCTGGATGCAGCGTAGCGGAATCCGGGGCAACCGTGCCACACAGCCCCGGATTCCGCTACGCTGCATCCAGGCTACCTTGCTACCAAACCGTTTTACGTTCCCTGAGCGAAGCCGAAGGGAATCCACCTGCTACACCCAAGCCAGAGGCTTCCTGAGAGAAGTCAAAGAGAGCCCGGCAACCCAAAAAATCCGCACCACTTGCCAGATAGCCTACCAAAAAATCGGCAAATAATCATTGCAGCCGCCCGTTTTCACGCCGCTACAATAGCAGCCAAAAGCCATTAATAACTTAGTGCCAAGCCTTTGCCAAAGCAAGCTTTTCCCCACAAAAAACCATATCAAACAACATCTAGCGACGCGGCAATAAAAAAATTGACACACTGCTGTTGCCGTTATACCATCCGCCGCCATGAAGAGAAATATACTTAGAAAAACAATCCACTTGTCAAGCTGATAGGCTTTTTGGGCTTTGGCAGATTTAACCACCCCCACTTAATCTAATTAGGATGCCCAACTTGACTACGCCTGTTATTTTGACCGTTTCTGCCGCCTTGGCTTGTGCCAAAACCCACGCCACCCCGATTGCCGTAGTGGACAACGGCGGCAACATTGCCAGCAACCTCGACGCGCTGGCGGCGATGGGCGGGCAGCTGCTATCGCTGGAGGACACCGACAGCCAGCAGCATTGGCTAGGCTGGAACAACTACTTCACCGCCATCCCCTTCGCCTCGGCCATCAGCGTCGCCGACCTGCTGGCACTCGCCCCCAAGACGGTCGACTTCCAAGGCAATCCCGCACAGTTCACTGATATTGTTGACAGCGCCGCCAATGTTGGCGCCCATGCCGCCCAGTTGCTGGCACTGGGCGGGCAGATGCCTGCCGAGGCCATCCACGTGAACGACAGTGCCGCCAACGTAGCAGCCAATGCCACCGCGCTGGCCACCTTGGTCGGCAAGCTGTCCCTGACCGTCTCCGACACCGCCGCCGCCATCAACGCCAACCAGGCCGCCCTGTTGTCGGTCGGCGGGCTGCAGGCGCTCGTTCTGCCCGACGGCACTGGCATAGGCATCCAGTCTTCCGACAGCGTGTCGGTGACCCTGAGCACCGCCAACGCCATCAGCCTCGTCAACGAAGGCCTGGCCCTGCCGCTGCATGTCGTGGACACCGGCGGCAACATTGCCGGTCAACTCGACGCGCTGGCGGCGATGGGCGGGCAGCTGTTGTCGCTGGAGGACACCGACAGCCAGTGGCATTGGAACGGCATGAACGGCTACTACACCGCCATCCCCTTCGCTTCGGCCATCAGCGTCGCCGACCTGCTGGCACTCGCCCCCAAGACGGTCGACTTCCAAGGCAAGCCCGCACAGTTCACTGACATCGTCGACAGCACCGCCAATGTCGGCACCCATGCCTCCCAGTTGCTGGCACTGGGCGGGCAGATGCCTGCCGGGGCCATCCACGTGAACGACACCGTTGCCAACGTAGTTGCCAACGCATCCAAGCTAGCCACCTTGGGCAGCGAGCTAAGCTTGTCTGTCAGCGACAGTGCCGCCAATGTGCAGGCCAGTCTCGACAACTTACAGGCCATTGCCGGACAAATCAGCAGCCTGTCCTTGACCGATGCCAGCATACCTACGCTGGCCATCACCGCCACACAATTGTCCGGCGATACCGGGATTTTGGGCTTGATTGTTAGCACCTATACCTTGACCGTCAGCGGTGTGGCGGTGGACAATTTGACCAGTGTGTTGACCAACCAGCAAGTGCAAACGGTGACCGTGTCTGACAGTGCCAGCAAAATCCAAGCCGCACTCAACACCCTACAAGCCGATAACAGCAAAATCACCGGCATCAGCCTGACCAACGGCGGCACACTGACTATGGCTGCCAGTCAGTTCTTGGCCGATGCACCGGTGTTGGGTAAAATTGTCACGCCTTATAGCATCACCCTCACCGACAAAACCACCCCCACGCTGTCCATTGCCGCCAGCCAATTCGCGGTTGACGCTGCGGCACTGGGCAAAATCACCAGCCCCTACAAACTCGCCCTGACCGACAAAGGCACCCCCGCCATTGCCCTGACCGCCAGCCAATACAGCCAGGACAGCACGCAGCTCAGCAAAATCAGCACCCCCTACAGCCTGAAAATCAGCGGCGAAACCATTGCCAA
>CAJAWH010000003.1 GCA_903945605.1 uncultured Methylococcaceae bacterium
ACACCTCCTCATTGCCCGACCTTATCATCAATAAAGGCCACTGGCTATTGCCGACCCTCCCCGACCAATTCCGCTTAGGCGCGACTTTTGACCGGCAAAACCTGAATGCCCAGCCAACTAAGGAGGGCGAACAGGTGTTGCTGGCGGCACTGCAAGCACTGGCTGGTAGCCTGGCCTCAGCGACGGTTATCAAGCACCAAGCCAATGTCCGCCCCTGCACCCTAGACAAGCAACCGTTTATTGGGTTGCATCCGCAATATCCCCAGCTGGCAGTATTTAACGGTTTTGGTGCCAAAGGCAGCCTACAAATCCCTTGGTACAGCCAACGGTTTGCCGATGCTTTGTTACAAGGTGCGCCAATGCCCGCTGATGTCCTGCGCTATGTAGCTTTGGTAGGGTAAAAAGTTGTTATACTGGACAACTGATTGACAACTTGTCTAATGTAACCCAGCCGTTACCTGTTTGACTACCACAGGGTAGGCATAGATAAAGATTTCCGAATTAAAAAAGACCAACGCGTCATAATTCGTGGAACTGTTATTTTCTTAATTTCCAGCTTGGTAAGTAGAGGTCTAAATTTTGTAAGGCTGCCTAAAGTGAATCTCGGTTATCAGTACTAGTCTCCCAAAACTCACTTATCGGTTTATCGTAAAACCGAGCTAAGGAAAACTCGCTGATATCAATGTCGGGATAGCGAGTAGTTCCTTTGGTAACCATTTCGGCAATTAATTCACCAAACACTGGGGCGTACTTTAAAGCCTGACCAGCTCCTAGACAATGAAATAAGTTAGCCACAGCATTATCCTTGCCCAGTATAAACTTAAGGTCTGGCGTAATATCAAAAAAAGATTGATAGCCGCCTGCATAAACCGCTTTGCCTAGTTTGGGGAAGCGTTGTTCGAGTTTTTTAAGGTAATGCTCCAATTGTTGATGATTAACGCTAAAACTTGACGCGTCGTAAATCACATTGGCCCCATCTGGATTCATCATGGCTTTGCTAAAGCAGCGGGCAATAGCGTTGCCTGAGCGGGATCTAGGTTGGTGCATGTGCAAAATGCTGCCTCGCCAACGCCGGAAATAAGCCCGGTTAACAAAGTCGGCAATGATCGGTAATGCCCCGGGAATCTCTTGGGAGCTGACTAAAAAATTGGCCGCAAAAACCGGTTCAAGAGCCACCGGAATTTGAATGCCAATAGCGGCAAATAAATCAGGGCTCCAGCCACCCATCGCGTTAACTACATTTTCGCAAACTATCTTTCCCTGATTCGTAAGCAGGGCAATGATATTGCCTTGGTTGTCACGTTCAAAATCGAAGACCTGGCAATGTTCCATGATTTCAACTTGGTTGACCTTGGCGGCATTCTGTAATCCATTCAAAATTTCTGAAGAGTCCAGCTGTAAAACATCCGGCTCATGAAAGTAAATTTCATCAGGATCAACCCTAATGGCATCATTGCATAGATCAGTCACCTCTTTTCTGGCAATCATCTGAAAGGTGATGCCTTCGTTTTGCATCGAGTTTTTAAGTTGTTGCCATTGACTGGTGCCATTTGTTTTATGGCTATTGGCAATCCAGATTGCTCCTGGCTGCTCAAACGGGATGTCAACACCCCAAAGCGTGCTTAATGCTTTCCATTCTTGTACCGCATTTTTTGCCATTCTGGCCGCCATCACCGAAGCATTTGCCGACCGAACAATGGCACTATGCCGTGAACTTAAGCCCGCACCCAGAACTTGTTTCTCAATAACCGCAACTTTGTTGGGTTGCCTTCCCAATTTCCGGCTTATTGAAAATGCACAAGCACATCCCAAACATCCGCCGCCAATGATAACCGTGTTGAATGATTTTGCCATGACTAATGTCTCGTGAATGGATTTAAGTCATATGAAATAGTAACCAGCCTAGTTTTTAGTAGTCCATTTTATTATATCTGTCATAACATGAGTTTATGAGGGGTCAACCCTTGCTTCGTTTTTTGACGAATAAAAGCATTTGTTAATAGCATCACCTGCATGGCCAGCCATAAAAAAAACAATATGCTTAATCCTGGCACTATCATTAATGATTTTTCAAGGCATACTGTTTTATAGCCGAGGGTTTCTGGCACTCAATGGAACGCGATGTCAACAGTGCTTGAACACAAGGATTTCGTTTAGCTGACCAAGACCGTTACATCAAACACAGTAAGCCGCTAAAGGTTCGCGCTGTGCGGCCATTTTAAGCGGCTTACTTGCTGGATTTTAATAGCGCTGATATTGTTTATTTATAAAGGAGTCCAATTTTGGCACATTACCTCATTATTGCCGCCAATAGCGGTATCGGACAGGCCACTACTAAGCTGTTGCTGTCAAAAGGTCACACGGTTTTCACCACTGCGCGTGGAGGTAGCAAAATTTCGCCAGCTGCATTATTGGATGCAACTGATTTTGATGCTGTCGATAAAGTCTTTTTCCAAGCCGGCGAGCTGGATGGCGTGGTCAATTGTAGCGGTTCATTATTGTTGAAACCCGCGCATCTGACCAGTAAAGAACAGTATCAAAGCGTGATGGACGCTTCTCTGACCACCGCGTTTGCCACTGTCCGTTCAGCGGGAAAACATCTGCACAACGGCGGTTCGGTGGTGTTGATTTCGTCTGCCGCCGCGCTGGCAGGATTTGCCAGCCATGAAGCTATCGCGGCGGCTAAGGCGGGCATAATTGGGCTAACGCTTTCCGCTGCTGCCACTTATGCCTCGGCTAATATCCGCGTTAACGCAGTGGCTCCAGGATTAACCGAAACCCCGCTAACCACGGCACTCACTAGCAATGAGATTACCCGAAAATTTTCCGAATCCATGCACGCCTTGGGCCGCCTTGGCAAAGCCGAAGACGTGGCGAGGGCGATTGTATTTTTGCTTGATCCGGCGAATGACTGGATTACAGGGCAAGTTTTGGCAGTGGATGGTGGATTGTCGAAAGTTCGGCCTAAAATGAGGTCGTGAATGGCTATCGTTTGCCTGATTCTAGGCTTTTATGTATGCCAACTGGCATAAAAACTCCAGGGCAACAATTGGCTATCCGCGAGCAAGCAGCCATTACCTTTGAAAAAATGGGCGCTGGAAATTTATAATCACCATTCAAACAAACCTCATGGAAAAACCCTCAGCCATATCAATCAAACAGCTTAATAAAAGCTATCGGGAGTCAGACCAGCAACATGTCATTTTCAGTGATTTGGACATGCAGGTCAGCCGTGGTGAGTTCATCGTTTTGTTGGGCCGGAGCGGTTCGGGAAAGTCTACTTTTTTGAACCTAATTAGCGGTATTGATCCGCCCGATAGTGGAAAGATTATCATTAATGGCACCGACATATCGGCACTGTCCGAACAAGACCGCACCCTGTTTCGCCGTCATCATATTGGCATCGTATTTCAGGCTTACAATTTGATTCCCACCTTGACGGTTGCCGAAAATTTGCTGTTGCCTCTGGAATTAATCAAACGTTTGACCCGCAAGGATCGTGATGATGTCGCCGAATTACTGGATAAGTTAAAGTTATCGGGGCGTTTGGACAGTTATCCAGACTGCTTATCCGGTGGTGAACAACAACGGGTGGCGATAGCGCGGGCATTAATTCATGATCCCAGTGTAATTCTTGCCGATGAACCAACCGGAAACCTAGATTTGGATACCGCAGGACAGGTATTGGAATTGCTGGATATTCTGGTCAAAAAAGCCGGCAAAACGATGATTATGGCGACGCATAGCCAAGAAGTCATTGGTCAGGCGGATCGGGTATACTCTATCAAAAACCAGTCTTTGCAGCGCGAATGAACAGCCTTCTGCAACGCGCCAGCCGCAATTTTTTATGGCAGCATCCTTGGCAACTGGTGCTGGCGATCTTAGGCATTGCCCTTGGTGTGGCGGTTGTCATTGCTATTGATTTAGCAATGGAAAGCTCGCTCAATTCCTTTAATCAAGCCACTAAGGTGTATACCGGAAGCGCAACCCATCGCATTATTGCCAGTGATGGAGGTTTGGATGAAAAGCTGTATAGCCAATTAAGGGTAAAGGGGTTTAGTCATTTGTCGCCGCTGGTGACAGGCTATGTAAAACTGGCTCAAGCGGAACAAGAAAGTTTTAAGTTAGTTGGCATTGATCCCTTCATTGAAAAAACCTTACAGTCGGGTTGGCAGAGCGGGCAAAATGAAAACTTTTCGCCAGTCCTGTTCACCCGTTTAATGACGGAGCCAAATACTGCGCTGCTCAGTCAAAAAACCGCACAGCGCTTGCATGTGCCGCTTAATGGCCAGTTATCGCTTGTCACCCGTCAAGACCAGCAGCCATTAACCGTTATCGGTTTTTTGCCAGATACCAATGCCGTTTCAGAACAGGTCTTGGCTAAGCTGATAATTACCGACATTGCCACTGCACAAGAGGTGCTGGGCCTATCTGGCAAACTGAGTTCTATCGAAATACTGCTGGCAAACGATGTTTCCAAAACAGAAGCGGCTATACAGTCGCTATTGCCAGGCAATGCCCTATTGCTTTCTTTAGAAAGCCAAGAGCAATCCCTGCGCGAAATGACGAGGGCATTTTCCATCAACCTTAACGCCTTGGGCTTGCTGTCATTGTTGGTGGGCATGTTTTTAATCTACAACACGATGACTTTTCTAGTCATGCAGCGACGGCGTTTAATCGGCAGCCTACGTTTATTGGGCGTAACCCGACAGCAGATTTTTACCTTAATACTCAGCGAAGCGTTTTTCTTGGCACTCATCGGTACGTTAATCGGTATCGCCTTGGGCGTAGTGCTGGGACAAGGCTTGTTACAGTTGATTTCAGGCACGATTAACGCCATTTATTTTCGGATCGATGCGACGGTTTTAACCGTTACCCCTTTCCAGCTTGGCAAGGGAATGCTGTTAGGCATGAGTGTCACTTTTTTTGCCGTCTTACCGCCCGCCTTCGAAGCGACACGCTTGTCACCCGTCAAAGTGATGGCAAGATCGCAGTTGGAATCGGGTAGCCGCCGCTTAATAAAACGGGTGGGATTCATCAGTGGCATTTTGATAGCCAGCGGTTTGGCGGTGGCTTTTTTATCTGGCAACAGCATTAATTTCGGCTTAGCCAGCATTTTCCTGATCTTGTTTGGCTTTGGTTTGCTGACCCCGGTACTGACTTTGTGGTTGATGAAATTCATTGAACGCGTATTCGGGCGTTTTCTGGGCGTGTTGGGACGCTTGCCTGTGCGTATGGTTTCCGCAGAAATCAGCCGGACAGGCATCGCCATAGCAGCATTGATGATTGCGGTGTCTGCGACCATCGGGATGGATTTGATGATTGGTAGTTTTCGCCAAACCGTCGCCCAATGGCTGCATTCCAGCTTACCCGCCGATCTTTATTTAGCCTTGCCAGGTGACCAGATGACTGCGGAAAAGCCCTTATCAGATCAGCAGCTTAAAGAAAAAATTGCCCAGCTTGATGGCGTAGGGATGGTGAGTACAGCCTTGCAAACCAAGCTTTTAGCTGAGGGTGAACTCACCAAAACAACCGTGTTTGAGCTGGCAGAAAAATCCAAACAAGGCTTTATTTTCAAACATAATATGGACAATAGTCTCTGGGACAGGCTAGAACACCAGCCAACCGTCATCGTTACTGAGCCTTATGCTTATCACCACGCCATTCGGATAGGCCAAAAAATTGACTTGAAAACCAATCAAGGCGCACTAGGTTTTGAAGTTATCGGTATCAATGCAGATTACAGTGGCGACCAAGGTCATTTGATTATGAGCAGGCAGAATTACCTGCGCTATTGGCCTGATTTGGGTTACACCGGCATTGGCGTTTATGCCCGTGACGGTGCTGATTTAAAAAATCTGGAAAGCCGGATTAGCCAATTATTGACGGGGCAGCAAGTCGTGAAATCGAATCAGGCCATATATAAAGCTTCTATGGAGCTGTTCGAGCAGACTTTTACCATCACCGAAGCCTTACGTTGGTTGTCAGCCGCGATTGCTTTTGTCGGCGTGTTCAGTGCCTTGATGGCCTTACAGTTTGAGCGGACACGCCAGTTAGGCATTTTACGTGCTATTGGCATCACATCCCGCCAACTCAGCGTGCTGATAATCTGTGAAACTGGGTTGATGGGCTTGGTGGCCGGATTATTGGCTATTCCGGTCGGCTTTGTCGTTGCTTATGTATTAATTTTTGTGGTTTACCAACGTTCATTCGGCTGGACGATGGCTTTTTATTTCGATTCGGGGGTGCTTTTCCAAGGCATCGTTTTAGCTTTTGTAGCGGCCTTGTTGGCGGGCGTATTGCCAGCCTTAAAAATGGCCCAAACCCACCCCGCAGAAGCCTTGCGTACAGAATGAAAACTAAATTTTTGATTGCGATTGTATTGCTATTGTTGGGCATGGTTTGGCTGCAAGTTTTCCCGTTTCCATCGAAAAGCAATGCCGTCGAGGATAATCAAAACAACTCAAGCCCTGCAAAAAATAGCGGCTCAATTGGGTCGGTGTTATCCAACGATAGCAAAGGCTTTGCGCGGGCGTATAAGCCACAAGCCTTTTCCTTGCCAAGCGACCACGGCCCACACAATCAATTCCGCTCGGAATGGTGGTATTTTACCGGTAACCTAAAAAATCCACAAGGACGACAATTTGGTTACGAGCTGACCTTCTTTCGTTTTGCCTTGAAGCCTGAATTACCGGAATCAAAGTCAGCTTGGCGCAGCAATCAAATGTACATGGCACATTTGACCTTAACCGATGTGGAGGCAAACCGGTTTTATACCGATGAACGCTTTAGCCGTGCTGGAAACGATCTGGCGGGGGCTTCTAATAAAAGCTATCAGGTCTGGCTTTATGACTGGTCGGCAAAAACGGAAGGTGAAGTAGACTTCCCCCTCCGCTTACACGCTAACAGCGACGGCTTTGCTATTGATCTGTTACTGACATCACCCAAAGGCTATGTTAGGCAAGGCGATCAAGGCTTAAGCCAAAAAAGCCCTGAACCGGGCAATGCCTCCTACTATTATTCCTATCCACGCTTAGAAACTAAGGGTATTGTCAGTGTTGGCGGTAAACCATCTACTGTTACCGGCATCAGTTGGATGGATAGGGAATGGAGTACCAGCGCTTTGTCTAATCAGCAGAGTGGCTGGGATTGGTTTGCCCTGCAATTATCTGATAATACAGAATTGATGTTTTATCAATTACGCCGTAAAGATGGTCGGCATGACAGCAATAGCTCCGGTTCATATATATTGGCAGACAACACCAAAATAGCACTCAAAGACCACGATGCCATCATCACGCCGCTGGATAGCTGGAAAAGTCCGCATTCAAAAATAACCTATCCGGCGCGTTGGCGCTTGTCAGTCCCCAGTCAAGCTCTTGAACTTGAAATTATTCCTTTAATCAACGATCAAGAACTGAATGTCAGTTACCGTTATTGGGAAGGTGCGGTTAAAGTGATCGGCAGCAAACAAGGCAAGCTAATTTCTGGGCAGGGTTATGTGGAGCTGGCGGGTTATAACAAATAAACGTTGTAAAGCAATCGAAGTGATCTGAGTTGACTTTAACCTGAATCCGTGATTTCAACTAACGCGATAAAATTCATCTGTGCTTATTTAAAAAATGGCAGCCAATTTGTTTAGTTACCAGAGGGAAATTGGCTTGTCTGTTCGGTTCGTGGTAATTTTCTAGCAAGTATTGGCTG
>CAJAWH010000004.1 GCA_903945605.1 uncultured Methylococcaceae bacterium
ATCAACACGCGATGCCGAAAAGCAAACGGGGGTTTCCCACTCAGAATTCTCACGTATCCGTAATGCACAGCTTCGCCGCTTCACGCTTGACCGGATGATTACAATCCTTGGTAAGCTTGATGAAGAAGTTGAAGTCAATGTAACTTTTCTGTCTCGTCGGCACGACGTGGTTATCATGCATCAGCTTTTGTGACACAAAATTTGTGAAGCTTCTGGCAAAGCCGTGAGGCTTGATTAATTATGGTTGTAAAGGCGTTCTTTGCGATAGGGGCAACTGTGCCACAATGCCTCTATAACCTAACCCTGCCTGAGCCTTAACAATGCCTGAATTACCCGAAGTTGAGACCACCTGCAGGGGTATTGCCCAACACATTACCCAACAGACCATCACCCAGGTGATTGTGCGCCAGCCGCGTTTGCGCTGGCCGGTGGCGGAAACATTACCGGAGATTTTAATAGGCCAGACGGTGCTATCCGTGCAACGCCGCGCAAAATACCTGTTGATGACCACCCAAAATGGCACGTTGCTGGTGCATTTGGGCATGTCAGGCAGTTTACGGGTGGTGACAGATAACCAGCTAGCCAGTAAGCATGACCATATTGATATTGTTTTTGCTGATAGCGTATTGCGTTTTAACGACCCGCGCCGCTTTGGGGCAGTGCTCTGGACAAGCGAGCCAATTGAGGAACATACCTTACTAAGAAATTTGGGGCCGGAGCCGTTGCTGGACAATTTTGACGGCACATACCTTTACACATTGTCGAGAAACCGTAAAGTACCGGTCAAGCTGTTTATTATGGACAGCCATAATGTGGTTGGCGTGGGTAACATTTATGCCAACGAGGCTTTATTTATGGCGGGCATTGACCCGAAACGCCATGCAGGCAGGATTGCTTTGGCGCGTTATGAAAGGCTTGCCGAGTGTATCCGCACGGTATTGACCGATGCCATCACGCAAGGCGGCACTACCTTGCGTGATTTTGTCAATTCGGACGGCAAGCCGGGTTATTTTCAGCAACAATTGCGGGTCTATGGGCGGTCAGGTTTGCCTTGCCGGAACTGCGAGGCCTCTTTAAGCCAAGTACGGCTGGCTAACCGGTCAACGGTGTTTTGCCGATTTTGCCAGCGTTGATCGCACTCATTTTACAAGCTGGTTTTTACATGGTCGGCCGGAATATCCCTACGGTCTGCACCGGTATAGAGTTGTCTTGGGCGGCCTATTTTTTGTTCAGGATCGGCAATCATTTCATCCCAATGGGCAATCCAACCCACTGTGCGCCCCATAGCGAACATAGCGGTGAACATGTTGGTGGGGATACCCAGTGCGTGCAGCACTATGCCTGAATAAAAGTCGACATTGGGGTAAAGTTTTTTCTCTATGAAATAATCGTCTTCCAATGCGATACGTTCCAACTCAACCGCCAGTTTGAACAATTTCATGTCATGCAAATCCAGCTCATTAAGCACTTCATGGCAGGTTTCGCGCATCAGCGTGGCGCGTGGGTCGTAGTTTTTATAAACCCGATGCCCGAAGCCCATCAAACGGAACGAATCGTTTTTGTCTTTGGCCTTAGCGATAAATTCAGGGATACGGGACACATCGCCAATTTTTTCCAGCATATTCAGCACTGCTTCATTGGCACCGCCGTGTGCAGCTCCCCATAAGCAAGCGATACCGGCGGTTACGCAAGCAAACGGGTTGGCCCCGCTGGAACCTGCCAAACGCACGGTGGAAGTGGAGGCGTTTTGTTCATGGTCGGCATGAAGAATCAGGATTCTGTCCAAGGCGCGCACTAAAACCGGATTAGGTTCATATTCATCGCACGGTGTCGCCAACATCATGCGCATGAAATTTTCGACATAATTCAGCTTGTTTTTAGGGTGCATAAATGGCATCCCACTGCTGTACTTGTGGCACATGGCAACAATGGTGGGCACTTTGGCAATCAAGCGGATAGCGCACATTTCGCGGTCTTTTTTGGATTTGATATCAAGCGCGTCATGGTAAAACGCCGACAAAGCCCCAACCACGCCGACCATAATCGCCATAGGATGCGCGTCACGGCGGAAGCCTTTGAAGAAGTTTGTCAATTGGTCATGCACCATGGTATGCATGGTGATGTTGTATTGAAACTCCTTCAGTTGCCCGCTGTCTGGCAGCTCCCCTTTCAACAACAAATAGCACACTTCCAAAAAAGTGCATTGTTGGGCAAGCTGCTCGATAGGATAACCGCGATAGAGCAATACACCCTCATCGCCGTCAATGTAAGTGATGGTCGAACGGCAGCTGGCAGTGGAGTTAAAGCCCGGGTCATAGGTAAACATGCCAGTCTGTTTGTACAGAGTTTGGACATCAATAACATCAGGGCCTGTTGTGCCAGATAAAACGGGTAATTCACATAGTGACTGGTTGTCGTCACTTAAGCTGATGTTGCGTGGATTGGTCATCGGGTATCCCTCTGTTTGAAACGTGATGTCGTTACGGATGTGTATAGGTTTAGGCCAAACTGTCGGTGATGGCCTGCTGTGCCAGTTGGGTTATTTTTGGCCAATTTTTGCTGCTGACCGCATCGGCTGGAGCCAGCCAGGAGCCGCCCACACAGGCCACATTAGCCAGTGCAAGATAAGCCAAATAATTGTCGGGCGAAATGCCGCCGGTTGGGCAAAAGGTGGCTTGTGGCACAGGCCCGGCAATTGACTTTAGCATGGGTATGCCACCCGCTGCTTCGGCAGGAAAAAATTTGAAATGGTCTAGGCCGTATTCCATGCCCAGCATCAGTTCCGATAATGAGGCTATGCCCGGTATCAGGGCGATGCTGCTTTGGCTGGCTGCCGCCAGTAGCGTGGGGGTCAGGCCCGGACTAATGGCAAAAACCGCACCGGCTTGTTCTGCCGCTTTGAGTTGGTCGGGTGTGGTGATGGTGCCTGCACCGACGATGGCATCTTTTACGTTTTCGCTAATCAGTTTGATTGCCGCCAAAGCAACGGGGGTACGCAAGGTGATTTCCAATACCTTAATGCCGCCGTCCACCAAGGCTTGCGCTAAGGGCACGGCATCATCAAGGTTTTGGATAACCATCACCGGCATGACCGGGCCTGCGTGCAATACTTCTTTAGGTTGGATTTTCCAGTTGAATTGAGTCATGTTCCGCTACAAATTTTTAGGGTGGGCAAGCTTTGCACACATTGGATGATTGTTAAAGATAGGCTGATTGGCAGCCTACCTACAGTTATGTTTGCTTGTTTGGGCCTGCGTTTAGTCGCAAACAAACAAATTGGAAGCCCCTGTTTCTGCCGATGAGGCATTCAGGCGGAAACGCCCAAACATTTCCCTGCCCATGCCGTAATGGTGGTTTTTGGCGCTGTTGGGCACGATGGCACGGGCATTAAATTCGGCTTCATCCACCAACACATTAACGTCACCGGTTTGCAGGTTCATGGCAATCCTATCGCCATTACGGACTTTAGCCAACGGCCCGCCCGCTTCACATTCTGGGGTCATGTGAATGGCGGATGGCACTTTACCGGATGCACCGGACATCCGCCCGTCTGTGACCAAGGCCACTTTATAGCCCTTGTCTTGCAATACCCCTAACGGCGGGGTCAGTTTATGCAATTCGGGCATACCGTTGGCGCGTGGCCCTTGAAAGCGGATAACGGCAATAAAATCCTTTTCCAGTTCGCCACGTTTGAAGGCCGCCAGCATGTCTTCCTGATCATCAAAGACAATTGCCGGTGCTTCAACAATTTGGTGGTCGGGTGACACGGCTGACAGTTTGGACACGCCACGGCCTAAGTTGCCGTGCATCAAGTGCAGGCCACCGCCCTTAGAGAACGGTTCGGCAACGGTGGACAACACTTCAGCATCTAAGGAAGCCTCTGGTACCGCTTCCCAATGCAATTGTCCGTCGATAAGTTTGGGTTCTTGGCAATAGCTGTTCATGCCGCGCTGGTCGGCAATGGTGAGTATGTCTTCGTGCAGCAGGCCATTTCTGAGCAGTTCTGCAATCAACACGCCCATGCCACCCGCCGCTTGGAAATGGTTTACGTCGGCTGAGCCGTTTGGGTAAATTTTGGCGATCAGCGGAATGGCTTTGGACAGCTTGTCAAAATCATCCCACGTCAGCACAATGCCAGAAGCGCGGGCAATGGCGATCAAATGCATGGTGTGGTTGGTGGAGCCGCCGGTCGCCAGCAAACCAATCACTGCATTGACAATGGCTTTTTCTGACACCATGTGGGCGATAGGCCGCCAATCTTCGCCCAAGGCAGTGAATTTAAGCACTTGTTGTGCGGCAGTTTTGGTTAGCTCGTCACGCAATGGGGTGTAAGGGTTGATAAAGGAGCTGCCGGGCAAATGCAACCCCATAATTTCCATCATCATTTGGTTGCTGTTGGCGGTGCCGTAGAAGGTACAGGTACCCGGGCTGTGGTAAGAAGCCATTTCTGCCTCCAATAGTTCTTTGCGGCCAATTTTGCCGACCGCGTAAGCTTGGCGGGCGCGGGCCTTATCCTTGTTGGTCATGCCGCTGGTCATTGGCCCAGCGGGTATAAACACAGCTGGCAAATGCCCAAAACTGAGTGCGCCTATCAACAGGCCGGGGACAATTTTATCGCATACGCCAAGGTATAACGCACCGTCAAACATGTTATGGCTCATGCCGATGGCAACCGCCATAGCGATCAGATCGCGGCTGAACAGAGACAATTCCATGCCTGCCTGCCCTTGGGTAATACCATCGCACATGGCGGGCACACCGCCAGCAAATTGGGCTACGCCGCCCGCTTCGCGGATAGCCGCCTTAATCAAGTCCGGCATATCTTTGTAAGGCTGGTGTGCTGACAACATGTCGTTGTAGGCGCTGATAATCGCCACATTGGGTTTGTAGTCGCCCATTAAATCGGCTTTTTCGGCAGCACTGCACGCGGCAAAACCGTGCGCCAAATTGCCACAGCCCATGCCCACACGGGTGGGTGTTTTTTTGGCCATACCATCGATATATTGCAAATAAGCGCTGCGGGTTGGGCGGCTACGCTCTATGATTTCTTCGGTGACTTGCTCAATAATTGGATGCATTTTGTAAAAACCTATTTTTGTAAGTTGGGTTTGCCGGTCAGGTACAGCGCAGCATAAAAGCCCGATATAAAAGCTAAGAGTGTGGGTTTTTATTCTTCCCAAGCTCGGCTATCCCGAGCAATCAGGGCCACGGAGGCAATTGGCCCCCACGTACCGGCATGATACGGCTTTGGTTTGGCGTTAAGATGCTGCCAAGCTTCTTGGATAGAATCCACCCATGTCCAAGCCTGTTCTATTTCTTCGCGGCTTAAAAACAGGGCGGAGTTGCCACGCATGGCTTCCAACACTAATTTTTCGTAGCCGCCAAAAATCCGGTTGTTTTTAAAATCTTCGGAGAAACTTAAGTCCAGTTTGGTTTTTTGCAGTTTGATATAGGGGTCTTCGATACCGGGGATTTTGTTGAGCATCTCAATTTCCACGCCTTCATTCGGTTGTAAGTGGATAATGAGTTTGTTGGGCGGTAAGGCGCGGAAGCTGTCATCAAAAATATTATGTGGCAATTGCTTGAAATAAACGACAATTTCGGTGCATTTGCTTTGCATGCGCTTGCCGGTGCGCAAATAGAACGGTACGCCCGCCCAACGCCAGTTATCAATGTCCACACGCATGGCAACAAAGCTTTCGGTGGAACTGTTAGTGTTGGCACCTTCTTCTTCCAAGTAACCGGGCACCGGATTGCCTTTCATATAACCGGCTGTGTATTGCCCGCGCACGGTTTTTTCTTCAACATTGCGTTTGGTGATGGGCCGTAAGGCTTTAAGGACTTTAATTTTTTCACTGCGTATACTGGACGCTTCCAAGTTGGCAGGCGGCTCCATGGCAATAAAGGTCAAAATTTGCAACAAGTGGTTTTGCAGCATGTCACGCAACTGACCGGTCTTGTCAAAATATTCCCACCGCCCCTCAATGCCCACTTCTTCAGCCACC
>CAJAWH010000005.1 GCA_903945605.1 uncultured Methylococcaceae bacterium
CCATGCGCAACAGCCAGTGCTGAAAAATTTTTTGATCCGCCAAGTGATCCGCCATTATGGCGTTAATATGGCAGAATCACTGATTGATGACCCCTCTGCATTTAAAAGTTTCAATGAGTTTTTTACCCGCCGCTTAAAACCCGATGCCCGCCCCATTGCCGTCGCCAGTGATGGCATTGTCAGCCCAGCCGATGGTGTTATCAGCCAAGCGGGTGACATACAAGGCAACACCATTATTCAAGCCAAGGGCAAAAGTTTTAGCCTGATCAGTTTGTTGGGTGGGGATGCCCAGCGGGCTAAAGCTTTCCACCAAGGCAGCTTCGCAACCATTTACTTATCGCCGAAAGATTACCACCGCCTGCACATGCCATTATCGGGCAAACTGACAGAAATGGTGCATATTCCGGGACGCTTATTTAGTGTCAATGCCGCCACCACCCGCTCGGTCAACAACTTGTTTGCCATCAATGAGCGGGTGGCGGCTATTTTCGACACAGATATAGGGCCAATGGCGTTAGTGTTGGTAGGTGCCATTTTTGTCTCTAGCATAGAAACTGTTTGGCATGGCGTAGTGACACCGCCCACCGGCAAAATCATCCAGTCATGGGACTACCGGCAAGAAAATGTGCTGATTGATAAAGGAGTGGAGATGGGGCGGTTCAACATGGGTTCAACCATTATTGTATTGTTCGGACCTAATAAGATGAAATTTATTGGCGATGACAATATCGGCAAGTCGGTGAAGCTTGGGGAGCTTATAGGGAAATATGTCTAGCCTAGCCGTGGCTTAGTAGACATAAAGATATAGGGGTTCTAAGCCCGAACCGCCGAAATTTCCAAACAACAATGAGTTAATTGTAACCCATTGATGTGTAAATTTTAATTGCTGTATATCAAATAACGGTCGTTAAGAGATTATCAATTCGATAAACATAAATACAGTATTAGATGCGAACAATTTGTATATTTTGCTAGCGAAAAATAGGTTAAGGCTTAACACCCGTGGCTGAACGGAATTTTCGGCGGTTTGTGGTTAGATCCCCTTAGTCTTACAATGTATTCTGTTTTGCCCATGCTAATGTCGAAATAGAACATATGGGGACTATCACCTGACATAACAATGCTGATTAAGTACTAGAGCGATAATTTGTATCAATTTCTTTCTGAAGCCCTTATAGCTCTAAACAGGATAACAACATTTTTTGACATGATAACCAGACCTGAATAACGTCAACGATTAGGCCTCGATAACATATACCCACGTTTTTTAAATTTCCGCTTTGCCGATGCAGCCGAATCCCGCCACTATGCTAACAAATGCCCCAATAAATCTGAAACCGCTGCTACTAGGTTTAGTGTAGGCTATACCAAAACCTAACTTCGTATCAAAAATGTCATTTTTCACGTGTCTTAGTGAAATGGTATTTCAGCAAAAAATATATGGATCATCATGCAAGATAAACAGATAACAATCCTTAGCTCGATTACGCCTAAGTTTAACCTGGCTTTTCAGCAAAATTCCTTACCCTTGATTACGGAGATTGAAATAAGGAATAGTAGCCAGCAAAGCTTTCGTGATCTTGAATTGGTTTTGACCAGCTCACCCGGTTTTCTTATTGAACGGACTTGGTTCATTGATAAGCTTGCTGCTGACACCCAAGTGATTTTAGACGATGTCAGAGTGGAGCTAAACGCCGAGTTTTTGCGTGCTATCCACGAGTCATTAATGGGTGAAATGACGTTTACCCTAACATCAGGGGATGAAATACTCGATACCAAAACCACCAAAGTCGAATTATTGGCTAAAGATGAATGGGTGGGGACACGGATATTGCCAGAAATCCTGGCGGCTTTTGTACAACCAAACGATATGGCAGTACAAGCCATTTTACGTGATGCGTCAAAGATACTTGAAGCGGGTGGGCAACTGGCTTCGATTGAAGGCTACCAATCCAATATCCCCCGTCGGGTGGCGATGATTGTCAGTGCCATCTGGAGTGCCGTGTGCAAGTTGGATTTGAGCTATGCAACACCGCCAGCCAGTTTTGAAGAAGAAGGGCAACGGGTGCGCTTGCCTTCAAAAATAGTCGAAACGCGTCTGGCAACGTGTTTGGACACGTCGTTATTGTTTGCGTCTTGCCTTGAGCAATCGGGGCTAAATGCCTTAGTCATCTTTACCAAAGGCCATGCCTTTACTGGCTGTTGGTTGAGTAATGAAGACCTGTCTTCGGCTGTGATTTATGACGGCCAATCTTTGCGAAAACGTTGTCAATTAAAAGAACTGATCGTTTTTGAAACAACTTTATGCACCAATAAACCACCTGTTAAATTTAGTTTGGCCAAACTAGAGGCCGAAAACACCTTAAATAATGATGCCCATTTTGTTTTAGCCATTGATATTAAGCGTGCCAGACGGGCGCGGATCAAGCCATTGTCTGATAAAGATTTAGCGGGTGAGTATCAGTCAAACGTTGTTGTGGATGATGTTGAATTGCCGATTGACATGATCACCGATATTCCAGAACAGCGTTTTCATGATAACGATGCCCCGGAAGTCGTTTTAGATACGCCAGAAGCACGCATAGAAAATTGGAAGCGACAGTTGCTGGATTTAACCATGCGTAACCGACTGTTAAATTTTACCAGCCGTGCCAGAGCAATCGAAATCAATTGCATCGATGCGGCAGGTCTTGAAGATATGCTGGCTGGTAAGCAAAAATTTAAGATCCTATCAATTGATACCTTAACACTTGCCAGTGATCCGCGTTCCGAGCAATTGCACTTACAACAACATCAGGAAAATTTACTGGCTGAACAATTGCAGGGGCATTTGTCAAAAAATGAGCTGATTGCGAATACCGACAGCAAAAAACTGACTGCTGATTTACTGGAACTTTATCGTTTGGCGAAGGAGTCGATTCAGGAAGGAGGCGCCAATATCCTTTACATTGCCCTAGGGTTTCTCAATTGGACAAACGGTAAAGATGCAAAGCGAATTTATAGGGCGCCACTGATTTTAATTCCGATTGAAATTACCCGTAAAAGCGTAAATTCTGGATTCCAATTGCAGGCGCATGAGGATGAACCCCGGTTCAATCCTACCTTGCTGGAAATGCTAAAACAAGATTTTGCACTGGATATTCCTGAGTTGGAAGGAGACTTGCCCATGGATGAGCAGGGTTTGGATGTTAAGCGAATATTCAATACGCTACGCATTAAGATAAAAGATATTGCTGGATGGGAAGTCAATGAGAATGTGGTGGTTTCTACTTTTTCATTTGCAAAATATCTGATGTGGAAAGACCTATGTGAACGGGTCGATGTATTGAAAGAAAGTGCAGTCGTTAGGCATTTGATTGAAAGCCCACGGGATATGTATTTCGGAACGGGGGGTGAATTTCCAGACCCTCGGCAGCTCGATGCCGCCCGGCATCCTAAAAACACCTTTATCCCACTGATGGCAGATAGCTCGCAAATAGCCGCCGTGTATGCCGCCGAAGCGGGTAAAGATTTTGTTTTAATCGGGCCTCCCGGTACGGGTAAAAGCCAGACCATTGCCAATATGATTTCCCAGTTATTAGCGACCGGGAAAACGGTGTTGTTTGTCTCGGAAAAAACGGCGGCTCTGGAAGTGGTTTACCGCCGTTTGTATCAAGTCGGTTTGGATGAACATTGCCTTGAATTGCATTCGGCAAAAGCCAAAAAATCACATGTGATTACGCAATTAAGTAAAGCTTGGCATTCCGTTGATATTTCAGGCAAGAATTGGGAAAAAGAAGCGGAACTGTTAGCGCAAGTCAGGCGCGATTTAAACCACTACGTGGATCGCTTACACCATCGATACCCTAATGGCTTGACTGTCTATCAAGCAATAGGCGTTGTCATAAAATACAGTGATGTGCCAGCTGTGAAATTACACTGGCCTAGTCCAGAGGCGCATTCCTTAGAGACGTTTGAAAAATTGCATGAAATTGCCAACCGTATTGATGCCAATAGCATCGAGTTGACAGGTATAGGGTTAGATATTTTTGCCCACATTGCAACTGGCGAATGGTCGCCCTCTTGGCAAAGTGATGTTTTAAGCTTAGCTGGCAGCGTACAGCAAAACCTTAAACCACTGGAACTTGCAGCGAATGATTATGCCAGGCAATTGGGCTTAAATTTGACGTTTAACCAATTGTCCCAATTAGTTGCATTACAAAAATTAGCAGCGCTTTTGCCTGATTCGTTTGCTGAAAATTATGGCTATGGCTTTTCGCCACAGGGCGCGATGCAGCGTAAAGAACTGTTGGAATTGTCGGACTTGGTTGAACAGTTTCATAACCGAATAGAGCGTGTAAAAAACCCTTTTAGACGCTCCATATTGGATTGTGACTTGGAAGACCTTAAAAATCAGTGGATGGAAGCCGAAGAGAAATGGTTTTTAGCTAAATGGCTAGGTAAACGCACGGTTAGAAAGTTTCTGGGCAAAAACGTAGGTAAAAAAATTCATCCGGCGAATATCCCGGATGACTTCGACCATTTAATTCAGGCGAAGCATTTACAAGGGAAAATTGCCACCTATCAACATTTAGGCACTGTAGTGGGTAAACATTGGCAGGGGGTAGATTCGGATACCGTATGGATTAGGGCAGCATGTCAATGGATGGATGGTGTGTTAAGTGCATTGGTCAATGTGAGCGAGGACGCAGAGCAAGCCCTGGCGAATAAGCAGCGTATCGGACAGTTAGTGACCGATCAAAATGAGTTACTAGAACGCAATGCCCCCATTGGTGCTAAAGGCGCGGCCTATTTAGAGCGGTTTGGCCATTATCAACAACAGGCCGGGCAACTGGCTTCCATTATTGGTTCTCAATCGGGTGATATTTTTCAATCCTCAGGTGAACATGATTTCTTCCAAACGGTTGCTAAGCACTGTGATGTCTGGTTACTGCATAAAAATAAACTGCGCTTCTGGTGTGCTTGGCGGAAAGTTAGGCAAGATGCCATTTCTGTTGGATTGGCCTCCTTAATCGACGGCATTGAACAAGGACAGACGAACGGTTTAACCGCAAAAGACCTGTTGTTGGTCAACTATTCCCGTTGGTGGGTGAATTCGGTCATCGACCATGACGATGTATTGAGAAATTTTATCCCCGCTGAACATCGTCAAAAAATCGAAATCTACCATAAATTAGACCAAGACTTTATGAAGCTTACCCAGGATTATGTCAGGGCGTTGTTAGCTGCTGGTATTCCTAAGGCACAAGACATTAAGAAAGGCTCTGAATGGGGGGTATTGGCACGTGAGATTCAAAAGAAAAAACGCCATTTGCCTTTACGCCAATTGATGAGCCAAATGCCGGAGGTGATTACTAAATTGACACCTTGTGTGATGATGAGCCCAATGAGCATAGCGCAGTACCTTCCGGCGAACAGTAAGCCGTTTGATGTGGTCATTTTTGATGAAGCCAGCCAAATTACAGTACCTGATGCCATTGGTGCCGTCGCCAGAGCGAAACAGGCGATTGTGGTCGGTGATCCAAAGCAACTTTCACCTAGCTCCTTCTTTGCTAAGAAATCAGGCGATGATGAGTATTCCGACGATTTTGAAGAGGATATGGAGTCCATTTTAGGGGAATGTTTAGCCGCAAATATCCCTTGTATGAATCTAAATTGGCATTACCGGTCACGCTGTGAATCGTTAATTACTTTTTCAAATCATAAATACTACGGAGGCAAGCTGGTTACCTTTCCGAATAATGACACTCGCGGCAGGTCGGTGCATTATCATGCGGTTGATTCTATCTATAAGGAAGGCCAGCATCGTATCAATCGGGGTGAGGCGGAAGCGATTGTAGAGGATATTGTGGCTAAATTACGCCAATCCAAGTTTAAAAAGTCAATTGGCATTGTGACCTTCAATATAGACCAACAGAAGTTGATTAGTGATTTATTTGAAACCGCACGCAGCCAATACCCGGAAATAGAGCCGCACTTTGCTGAAGATAAGTTTGATGCTGTGTTTGTTAAAAATTTAGAAAGCGTCCAGGGGGATGAGCGTGATTTGATTTATTTCTCCATCACTTTCGGTAAGGATGCCGCTGGTAAGTTGAGTATGAATTTTGGCCCTATGAATCAAGCGGGGGGCACGCGCAGGTTAAATGTTGCCGTGACAAGGGCCAAAGAAGAAATGCACGTGTTTGCTTCGTTGAAGCCGGAACAAATCGATTTATCACGTACCAGTGCCGAGGGTATCAGGGATTTAAAACATTTTCTTGAATATGCACAACGTGGTGTTTCTGCACTGACTGAAGCAATAGGCGCACCCGGTGGTTTTTTTGATTCGCCATTTGAACAAGCTGTTGCTGAAAGGCTACATGCAAAAGGCTGGACGACCCATTCCCAAGTCGGTGTCTCTGGGTTTAGGATTGATCTTGGTGTGGTTAATCCTGATGCGCCAGGGCAGTATCTTAGTGCTGTCGAGTGTGATGGTGCGAGTTACCATAGTTCGGCCACCGCCAGGGATCGTGACTTTTTAAGGGAGCATGTATTAAGGGGGTTGGGCTGGGAAGTCATCCGTATCTGGTCGACAGATTGGTGGATTGACTCCGAGTCTGCGTTAGAACAGGTTGATAAGCAACTGCATCAGTTGTTGGCCAAATACCGTACGAGACTTTAGTCACATGTTGGTATTTTTGACTAAAAATTCTCTGTTGACGAATGCTGAAATGTTCTGATTGTTAATCGCCTTATCACTAAGGATAAAATATTATCGGTCTTTCGCCCTAACTTTCCCTGCCGAAGATGGGTAAGGTTTCAATCTTTTAACTCTTGATAAAAGCCGTTATCAAGAGTTAAATTCGGGAGGGCGACCTTACCGGTGCGCCCCCCTCAAAGCCACGGATACCCCGCGCCGAGGCTGGCGCCCCATACCGCACGGGCCAGCCGGCCATAATCGTGAAAACTCAATTCGGCGGAAAACCGGTAAAGGAAGCGGGGGAAGGCTCTTGTCGGAGACGGTAACTTCATGCTTACCCGTGCGGAAACCATTTCAAGGCTACGTCAGGTTTCTCGCAAACAATTGCTTGCGAGAAACCTTGCAGAGAAAACGCTTTGTTACACTTTGTTTCGGCTTATTTTTTTAGGTTGTGGATCGGCAGCGTCGGGTGCTTCGGGGCATTTGGCGGGTCTACATGTCGGCGGCGGTCATCGGTGCCATCTTCTTTCTTTGGTTTCGGGCCGGGTTTGATATGGTTTGTCATCTTTGATTCCTTTGTAGGCTGCGATTGTTATGTATACCGTCCAAAAATGGAGGCTGTTTTCGAAAACTCAAGTCCTTATACGGGGCAACTCTAAAATATTCGTCATATTTCCCCCTCCTATTCCAACCCATTAAAAAGCATCCAGAACCGCCAGGAAAATCGGCCCCCCTATCGGAAAATATTCCCCGGCACCGACAGCGGCACCACTTCCGACCGCGTTTCACCGAACCTCGGCAATACGGCTTATGATGGCCGTTATGTCCTATTTTTACATGTATTTCGGCTGAACTCCATATTCAATGGGGACTACACGCCCTTTGTCATCATGACCCGGTTGATGTTATCTTTTTTACAGCCATTGCCCATTTTGGCAATGGACACATAGGGATTGCGCCATAAAGCAAAATTATCCCAACTGGTAGCGCCCTAGTTGCGCACGGCTTATTCCTACGCGGATTGGCGGAAATTATAAGCGCGAAAAGTGACGTTTTTTGGTAGAGTTCGGTGGACGCAATGCGGCGGAATCCGCCTTTTAATCAACCGGTTGACAGCGGTGCGTGGCTTGGCGGACAACCTTATCCGCATATCGTGATTCCAGGCAGGGGTCATCAGGCAGCGCCAGTTCAGCACCTTAAAGGGGATCTAACCACAAACCGCCGAAAATTCCGTTCAGCCACGGGTGTTAAGCCTTAACCTATTTTTCGCTAGCAAAATATACAAATTGTTCGCATCTAATACTGTATTTATGTTTATCGAATTGATAATCTTTTAACGACCGTTATTTAATATACAACAATTAACATTTACACATCAATAGGTTACAATTAACTCATTGTTGTTCGGAAATTTCGGCGGTTCGGGCTTAGAGCCCCATATACAGGTTTTGTATTTGTTATGAAGTCCACACAACCCACCGACATTCGGTCGGTTGTGGTGGAAATGAAACTGGCAGTTTAATAGGCTTTAGCACCGATAAAACCCTTAAACACCGTCAATAGCAAAATTTTAAAGTCCAGACCTATCGACCAATTCCTGATATATTCCAAATCATAATGGATGCGCCCTTCCATTTTATCCAATGTATCGGTTTCGCCACGGAAACCGCTGATTTGCGCCAAACCAGTAATGCCCGGCTTCACTTTATGGCGCAACATGTAACCCGGTATTTGGTTACGGTAAAACTCATTATGGGCAACGGCATGGGGTCTAGGCCCGACAATCGACATCCGGCCTTGCAATACATTCAAGAATTGGGGCAATTCATCCAGAGAAGTCTTCCGTATGATCGCACCTAACTTGGTTATGCGTGGATCGTGCTTTTTCGCTTGCTCAACCACCTTGCCATCATCGCAGGTGGTCATTGAACGGAATTTCCAAACCATAATTTCTTCGCCTTTAAAACCATAACGCCGTTGTTTGAAAAACACCGGGCCAGGCGAGCTTAACTTGACTGCTAAGGCAATGACCAGCATGGGCAAGGCAATCAACAACAAGATCAGGCTACTAAAAAAGATGTCGAACAGCCGTTTTACAAAGCCATCTATGCCATAAAAAGGCGCATCATGGATAGAAATGACCGGTATGCCCTTATAGCTACGCAAACTGGAACGCAACAAATTGACCGTCATGACCTCGGGCAACAAATAGACTGATACGGTAGTATCAGAAAGCTTTAATATGATGTCGCTGATACGCGTCTCATAGCTCATTGGCAAAGCAATACACACCAAATCAACTTGACCGTCTTTAGCCTGCTGAATGAGGGCATCCAAGCTGCCTTGCAGCGTAACATCCTCAAGAATGCCCCGCCCCGGCGCGTACAAAGCCCTGTCATCAAAAAAGCCGACAAAATCAACATCTGTCTCATCTTTTTTGAACACATTGGCCATCTGCATGCCAATCTGGTTGGCACCATAAATCGCCACCCGCTGTTTTTTAAACACTTTCTTTTTGAACTGTTTGCCCAAGCTAATAGCGGCAACATGCCAAGACAACAGTTCCACCGGCGTTAACACTGACCACATTATAAAAACACTAACCTGATCAGTCTCATCAATCAAAGGGTAAACAAAGTTTATGCCCATCAAGACCAACATCGCCCAAACCCAAGCAAATAGAATACGTCCTGACTCGGTAAACAACGATGTGTCAAAACTTTGTTTGTACAGGCCGTTCAACTCAGAAAAAATATCAAAACCGACCAAGGCGATCAACAACCACCAAGTATGATGAGGCTGCCACTGCCAACCAAGAATAGCAGTGAATATCCATAAGGTCAGGGCAATGACCAAACCATCACAGAGGCGTTCAAACACCAACAGTTTTTGATGCGAGAGGGTTAGGGGGGCTTTTGTCAATTTATTCACAGTAATATTTAACGGGGATATCTAGTGGTGGGGGAAATAAAATCCAGCCGATAACATATAAAAATCTTTGTACAGCCGTTGGTAAACTTTCGGTATTGAACGCATTAATTGACCCGTTTAAAGCACTTGCCCGCGTCAGGCACTGCGGCGCAAACATTTGGGTTAAGCCAAGCTGCCCGGCCATTCTATCCAACCGAACAAATCAATCCATTTTCAACATCCTGTTATAGAATAACAAAAACACTCATCAAGCACTAATGCCTTTATGCTGACCCGACTGATTATCCATATAGCCTACTCCCTGCAACTCTCATCAATTTATCAGCGCAGCAAACGGTTTTTCCACAACCTGTTGGAGAATCCGAACAGTGTGATAAAACCTTATTTCGATGTGTTTATGATCTGCTTGGTCATGTTCAATGTGTTCTTGCTTATCCGCGAAGTAAACACACCATTAACAGATGCTGAATTGTTATTTGAAGATATCTTGGTCGGTATTTTCATCACCGAATACCTGCTGCGGGTCTGGCTGTATCGGGACACCCACAAAATTATTCTGGAAGCTTATGAAAAAGCCACCTATCTGGGTATCCCTTTTAACCCAGCGCACGCTATAAAGGTAATTATATCCACAAAACTTGAGTATATGCTATCGCCTTTGGCACTGATCGATTTGCTGGCCATTCTGCCCGGCTACCGGCCACTCAGGATGTACCGGATGTTACAGATGTTCCGGCTATTCAAACTGTTCCGCTATTTTAACAGCATCAAACTGTTCAGCGAAATACTTGCCAGCAAACGTTTTGATCTATACACCTTGGCAACCTTCTTGGGCATTCTCGTATTCATTGGCAGCACGGCAATCTACATGTTTGAGTTTCCAGCACAAAATGGCCATATCAAAAACTTGTTCGATGCCTTTTATTTTTCCGTAGTGACAGTGGCAACCGTCGGTTATGGCGACATCTCCCCACAAACCAACGGTGGGCGCATCGTCACCATGGCATTAATCATGTCAGGACTGGGCGTGCTGTCGTTTTTTGTGTCGATTATTGTATCGGCATTCAATGACAAAATGACCGTGCTACGGGAAAACCGCGTCTACACCGAAATTGGCCGCTACAACCATTTTGTCATTATATGCGGGTTTGGCAGGGTGGGCCAACACATTGCCGCCCAGCTGCAAAAAGACAAACTGCAATTTGTCATTATCGACACTGACCCCACAAGCATCTTATTCGCCAAACAATCAGGATATCTCGCCATCCAAGCCGATGCCAGCAAAAATCAAATCCTTTGCAATGCCGGCATTAATGCCGGTGCCACGGCAGTGCTATGCACCACCGGCAACGATGTCATCAATGTCTACATCACACTGACCAGCCGCCACCTTAACCCCAACATACGCATCATTTCCCGCGTCAACCGCGAAGAAAATGTGCAAAAATTTTATCAGGCAGGTGCCAATAACGTCATTCAGCCGTTTGAGATTGCCGGTATGGTTGTTGCTGAATATGTCGGACAACCGGTTGCCTTTGAAGCCATTCTGGGTATCATACGCGAAGAACAACAATGTGTTATGGAGACTCTGTGCGTCCAAACCGATTCCATGCTTGATGGACAATCACTTGGCAGCATTAATTTTGATCAAAGGAAGCTGCTGTTGATTGGTGTCATCAGCGAGAATAGCCTGCATAGCCAGCATAAAAACCGCTACACCATAAAAAACCAACATTTTTATTTTAACCCGCCCGACCACTTCAAATTACAACAGGGTGATCTGTTGATGGTGATGGGCAGGGACTACAGCATTGAACATTTTCGCGGACTAATTGAAAGAAGCCGCCTGACCTTAAGAAAAAAACGATGAAACGCATTGCTGTTTTTGGCTACAGTAGCCTCTCCTTTGAAGCTATGGGCCGGCTCACTCCAGATCATTACTCGCTGCTATTCCTCGCCAAAAATACCGACGAAGCGGCATTGGTGCGCGCCAAAGGCTTCGCCGCCGAAACCATTGACTTCCGTAATGACAATGAGCTGCGGGCTATTGGTATTGGCACAGACATCGATGTTATTTTCTGTTTTTACCCAGATGATTCCGACAACGTGTTCCTGACCATTTCCGCACGCGCTTTAGACAAGCATGTCAGCATCATCGCCATTGTCGACGATCCTGAATCGGCACCCAAACTATTAGCGGCAGGCGCCAACAAAATCATTGACCCTTACGAAATTTGCGGACGCAAAACCCACGAAATGCTGACCCGACCGGACATTGCCAATATTCTGGACAACACCGTATTTGGCCGGCATGACCTGAAGCTGGCACAAATTGAGATACCCCACGGGTCATGGCTCGATAACATCAGAACCGACCAGTTAGACCTAAAAAACCGGCATAACTTGCTACTTATCGCCGTAGTGGACAACACCTTGGATGAGCAATTACATTTTATGACGGGCGGCAACCCCCTCGTGCTAAAATCTGGGGACATACTCGTTGTCATGGGGCCGACCGGCAAAATAAAACTGTTCAAAAATGAGGTGGAGCATGTTGGAAACCGTTAAATTTAGCCCTAGAATTTGGTTTTTTCTGGGTTTTTTAGGCTGTGTTTTTTTATTGTCGATGGGGGCGTATTTCCAGTTCGTTGATGGCTTGGAGCCTTGTCCCTTGTGCATTTCCCAGCGTATCGCCATCTTTGTGACAGGCGTGGTGTTTCTGATCGCCGCACTGCATAACCCAACCGCAACAGGCATAAAAATATATGCCATCATTGGCATGTGCAGCGCATTATGTGGCGGGGCCATTTCTATCCGGCATATTTGGTTACAACACCTACCCAAAGACCAAGTGCCCGAATGCGCCGACATTGGCTACATTTTTGCCTACTTCCCTTTATCAGAAACCATCAAACTGATGCTCAGCGGCACTGGCGAATGTGCCGACATTAACTGGACAATGCTTGGACTAAGCATGCCCGCGTGGACACTGCTGGCCTTCTTAATGCTGGCTGCCTTGAGTGCCGGGCAACTATGGAACCGTCCGAAGCTATAGCCCATGACCCAAAAAGCATCCCGTCACCGTGCAGGCCACACTGGCAGCCTGCACACCACCATCCTGAACACCTGCCCTAGCCACAACGGGCGAAAAAGCGGCAAATAACCGCCGATATCCCGCCACAATCCTGGCCTGCCCCGCACAAAAATAATAACCAATTGAATTAAAAAGAAAAAATAACTGTCTAAAAATCAGTCAATATAGAAAAAGCTTAATGATAACCATCAGTAAAGGACGTTGACCCGAACCTATCCACAAAGTTATCCACAGCTTTTGTGGGTAACCTAAATAATAGTGGCATAGCAATCACTTAGCCTTAACGCAATCGTTCCCACCCACCGCCCATGGCTTATCCAACATCTGCCAACCCATTGATTTACAGGGTCGCCCTGCCTGTTCCGCTATACACGCTATTCGACTACCTAGCCCCTCGCACAAGCCCCCCGTGCCTTCCCGGCTGCCGCATCGAAGTGCCTTTCAGATACGGCACAAAAACCGCATTCCTTGTTGAAATCGCCCAGCACAGCGCAATTGCCACCGACAAACTCAAACCTATCAACAGAGTCATAGATGAACATCCGTTATTGTCCGCAGCAGACTTGCAGCTTTTGCTTTGGGTCGCCAATTACTACCACCACCCCCTAGGCGAAGTCATCAGCAGCGCATTTCCAGTACACTTACGGCAAGGCAAAGCCGCCACCCTACCCGATGAAAAAGGCTATCAACTGACCGAACTGGGCGAACACACATCCAGCGAACAATTGCGCCGCACACCCAAACAAAAAAGCATACTGGAGCTATTCCAACAACACGGCCAACCGTTATCAGAATCGGCCCTAACTGCCTGGAACAGCCAATGGCGCACAAGCGTAAAAACACTGCTCAACAAACAGCTGCTGGCCTTAACCACCCTTAAGGGGGTGCACAGCACACTACCGGTCGCTGAAAGCACCCGCGAATTGCCTGGCAATGCACATCAACAAGCGGCTGTTGCCGCTGTTAGCCAACAACTAGGACAATTTGGGGCATACCTGTTGGAAGGCGTAACCGGCAGCGGCAAGACCGAAGTTTATATGCAGATTATCCGCTCAGCACTTGCCCAAAACCGGCAAGTGCTGGTGCTGATACCGGAAATAAGCCTAACCCCGCAACTTGAACAACGCTTCCGGCAACGTTTTTCTGCCAACATTGCCGTATCCCACTCAAAATTGACCAACCCGCAACGCCAAACCGCTTGGCTGCAAATGCAGCAGGGACTCTGCCAAATCATGCTAGGCACACGTTCAGCCTTGTTCACTCCAATGCAAAACCTTGGCCTGATTATTCTCGATGAGGAACACGACAGCTCTTACAAACAGCAGGAAGGCTTCCGGTTTTCGGCCCGGGATGCCGCCATCATCCGTGGCAAACTACTCAACATACCCGTGCTGCTCGGCTCAGCCACCCCCTCATTGGAGAGCTTTTACAATGCCCAACGGGGGCGCTACCAGTGGCTGCCACTACCTGAACGGGCCGGCGACGCACTGGCCCCACAACTACAAATAATAGACATCCGCAACAAACCGTTACAAGAAGGTTTGTCGGAAGCACTACTTAAAGAAATCAACAACACCCTGGCAAAACAAGAGCAAGTCTTGCTATTTTTAAACCGCCGGGGCTTTGCGCCAACGCTCATTTGCCATAGCTGCGGCTGGGTGGCGCACTGCCCTAGCTGCGATGCCAACTTGGTCATCCATGCCCAACAACAACAATTGCAATGCCACCATTGCGGCAAACAACAACGCCTGTTGCAGCAATGCCCTGCCTGCCAACACAACGCACTCACCGCACTGGGGCTAGGCACCGAACGTGTGGAAAGCCTATTGGAGCAACGCTATGCGGGCTACCGGATCATCCGTCTAGACCGTGATTCCACGCAACGCAAAGGCTCGCTGCAAAAATATCTGGCACAGATCAACCTAGGCCAAGCCGACATTATCTTGGGTACGCAAATGCTGGCTAAAGGCCACCACTTCGCCAACGTGACGCTAGTGGCTATATTGGATGTGGACAGCGGGCTGTTCAGCATCGACTTCCGCTCGCCGGAAAAACTCGCGCAACTGATCGTGCAAGTGGCAGGGCGGGCAGGACGCGCCCAAAAACCCGGCCGGGTCATGCTGCAAACCCGCCATCCCGAACACCCACTACTGACCACACTGATCCAAGCCGACTACCACCACTTTGCCCAACAAGCCTTAACCGAACGCCAACAAGCCGGGCTACCACCCTATAGCCACCAAGCCCTGTTCCGCGCCTCAGCCACCGATGCCGAACTGGCAACAGAATTTCTTGACTGCGTAGCGCAATTGGCCAGGCAGCCATCCAACCCCGCCAACCAAATCCTAGGGCCGACACCCGCCCCCATGAAAAAACGCGCCGGACGTTATCACCAGCAACTATTACTACAATGCAAGCACCGAAAAAACTTGCATAAACTGCTGGATACCTTGATGCCCGCCATAGCCAAACTCAAGACTTCAGCAAAAGTACGCTGGTCACTCGATGTAGACCCGCTGGACTTGTATTGACAGCATCCAAGCAAAAACACGGTTCGAATGGATAATCAACTAATTTTGATGGATAATGACCCGCTATTATTTGATAAAACCTAGATTTGGCTGTAATGAAAAACAAGATAGAAAACCTTCTTCTACAAGCGGTTGCCACACTGAAAACCGAGGGTGTCCTTAGCCCCGGGACTGATCCGACCATTAGCATTGACCGGACTCGCGACCCGCAACACGGTGATTTCGCCTCTAATTTGGCCCTTGTGCTGGCCAAACAAGCGCAACTCAACCCACGCACACTGGCAGAAAAACTTATCGCCGCCTTACCGGGCGATGCTGCCGTGACCAAAATTGAACTGGCCGGCCCCGGCTTTATCAATTTCTTTATAGACAAACGTTCGCAATTCCAAATTATCCCGCATATCCTCACTGACGGCCCCGCATTCGGTTTCAGCAACATCGGCGGCGGCCAAAAAGTACAAGTGGAATTTGTCTCCGCCAACCCCACCGGCCCGCTGCATGTTGGTCATGGACGCGGCGCAGCTTACGGCTCGGTCGTGGCGGACCTGCTTGAAGCGGTCGGTTTCAAGGTGCACCGTGAGTATTATGTTAACGATGCGGGGCGGCAAATGGACATCTTGGCCACCAGCATCTGGCTGCGTTATTTGGAGGCCTGTGGCGAAGCCCTGCCGTTCCCCAGCAATGGTTACCGGGGCGATTATGTCCGCGACATTGCCTGGCAAACCCATCACACGGCAAGCAACGATTACCGTAGACCCGCCGAACTGGTGCTGGAAAACCTACCGCTGGACGAACCCCAAGGCGGCGACAAAGAACTGTATATTGATGCCATGATCGCCCGTGCCAAAACGCTATTGGGGCCAACCTTATACCGCGATTTCTTTGCCATTGGCCTGGATGCCATCCTTGATGACATAAAAGCCGACCTGCATGAGTTTGGTGTCGATTACCAAGAATGGTTTTCAGAACGGCAACTGATGGACAATGGTTCAGTCGAAGAAGCATTGGGACGTTTACGCGCCAGCGGGCATTTATACGAACGGGATGGCGCCGTTTGGTTTGCCTCCAGCCAGTTGGGCGACGAAAAAGACCGGGTTGTGGTGCGCGAAAACGGTCAATACACTTATTTTGCCTCCGACATTGCTTACCACCACAATAAACTGGCGCGTGGTTTTGATCTGATCATTGACATCTGGGGCGCAGACCATCACGGCTATATCCCACGGGTACGGGCCGCCATGCAAGCACTTGGGTCAGACGACAGCAAGCTAAAAGTATTGCTGGTACAATTTGCCACCCTTTACCGTGGCGACGAAAAAGTGCAAATGTCCACCCGCTCCGGTGAATTTATCACACTCAGGCAACTGCGTAACGAAGTGGGCAAAGATGCAGCCCGTTTCTTCTATGTCATGCGCCGCTCAGAACAGCACATGGACTTCGACCTGAAACTGGCCACCTCAAAAAGCAACGAAAATCCTGTATTTTATGTACAATACGCCCACGCACGGGTATGCAGCGTATTACGGCAACTGGATGAAAAAAACTGGGAACGCAACCCAAATTTAGGCTTGGATAACTTGGCAATGCTCACAGAATCGCACGAAAGCGATTTAATGGCCACACTCAGCCGATACCCGGAAACCCTGCAACGGGCGGCACTCAACTATGAACCGCACCAAGTGATACAGTACCTGCGGGAATTGGCAACCGAATTCCACACCTACTATAACGCCCACCAATTCTTGGTTGAGGATGCCAAGCTGCGCAATGCCAGGCTCAATCTTATCTGCGCCGTCAAACAAGTGTTGGCTAACGGCCTGCATCTGCTTTCGGTTGACACACCAGAATCAATGTAATGGTTTCAGATTACAAACACAGGGCAAAAGGCGCAAAAACCACTTACCGAAGGCAGCTCTCCAAGCGGCAAAGATTGGGCAGACGGCTCATACTGGTGATTTTTATAGCAGCACCAATAGCCAGCGTTATTTTTTGGGCTTTTGGTGGTTACGATGCTGGCCAAAAGCCAACGGAAGCCGCTAACACTCCTGTGCCACCAGCAAACTTGACAAAAGTCAACAGACCTGAAGAACCCCATTACATTTTCTACCACACCCTATCCAAAAAAGAAATTGTTATTCCGGAACACGAAGCAAGGACCCGTAGCCGTGAAGAACTGTTAGGCATAGCCAAAGGTGGGCAATACATGATGCAGGCCGGCTCCTTTGCCACCACCAAAGAAGCCGATGCCCTGATAATAAAACTGGCAGCAATGGGCATACAAGCCAAAATTGATAAAATAACCGTCACCGCCAACAAAAAACTGGAAAACCTGAAGCCAGAACCCAAAACGTGGTATCGCGTAAAAATTGGCCCCTACAGTAAAATGTCCAGTGTTGACAACATCCGCTCACGCCTGAAAAAGAACGGCATAGAAGTGAACATCACCGAAGCCGGGCAATAAACAGGTGCCGTTGGTTTTGATCAGTGACCCACCTAAGCGACCATCCTGCCAACCACAAGACCCGTTGGCATAACCCAGTGCCATTTGGCGACATCCACACAGCCTGCAAGCCCTTGTAACATGACCACAACCCAGCGCGTTCTCTTAGCAGTATGTGGCGGCATCGCCGCCTACAAGGCAGCCGAATTGACCCGTTTGCTGCGCAAACAAGGCGCTCAAGTGCGGATCGCCATGACCGCATCAGCCCAACAATTTGTCAGCCCGCTGACCTTCCAAGCCCTATCGGGACATCCCGTAGCCACCGATTTGCTGGATGCCAGCCAAGAAAACGCCATGGGACATATCAATCTGGCAAAATGGGCGGATACACTGGTGGTTGCCCCCGCCACCGCCAACAGCCTCGCCAAATTTAGCCACGGCCTAGCCGATGACCTGGTGTCCACACTCTACCTTGCCGCCACCTGCCCCCTCTACCTGGCACCAGCCATGAACCAAGCCATGTGGCACAAAGCAGTCACCCAAGACAACATAGCGCGGCTCAAACAGCAGGGGGCAATCATAATAGGCCCCGAACAAGGCGACCAAGCTTGTGGCGACACCGGCTTGGGCAGAATGGCGGAACCGGCGGCAATTTGTCAGCAACTGTTTAACACAGCGCCGCCGGTAGATGGCTTGTTGCACGGCTTGACGGTGCTGATCAGCGCCGGCCCCACCCGCGAACCACTAGACCCCGTCCGCTATCTCACTAACCGAAGTTCCGGTAAAATGGGCTACGCGCTAGCCGCCGCCGCCGTACAAGCGGGGGCTAAAGTCACCTTGGTCAGTGGCCCAGTGGCATTAACTGCCCCCGCCTATAGCGAAGTGATAACCGTGGAAAGTGCCGCGCAAATGTGCCACGCGGTATTGGCAAAAGCTGCGCAAGCTGACATTTATATCGGTGCCGCCGCTGTAGCCGATTACACCCCCAGTACCGTATTTACCAACAAATTCAAAAAACAGGGTGATGAAACTAGCCTGAGCTTACAAAAAACCCAAGACATTTTGGCAAGCGTCGCCGCATTAACCCCCGCCCCCTTTACTGTTGGCTTTGCCGCTGAAACCAACGACCTGGAAAACTACGCGCTGGACAAACTGGCGCGTAAAAAAGTGGACATGATTGCCGCCAACTGGGTCGGGCAACAGTATGGTGGATTTGACAGTGAACAGAACGCCTTGCAAGTTTACTGGCACAACGGCCAGCAGCACTTGGCCATGACCGATAAAACAAAACTGGCAGCACAATTGATCGCCTTAATTGCAACGAGATGGCATGAAAAAAATACAACTTAAAATACTGGACAACCGCTTAGGCACAACCATCCCCTACCCTGCTTACGCCACAACCGGCTCGGCAGGCTTGGACTTGCGCGCCTGCCTGGACACCCCCCTTGACCTTAACCCCGGGCAAACGGTATTAATCCCCACCGGCTTGGCAATACATATCAACGACCCGCACTTGGCAGCGGTGATCTTGCCAAGGTCAGGATTAGGCCATAAACACGGCATTGTACTGGGCAATCTGGTCGGCCTGATCGATTCTGACTATCAGGGGCAATTGCTGGTATCGTGCTGGAACCGCAGTGACACCACATTCACTATCGAAGTCGGCGAACGTATCGCGCAATTGGTGTTTGTACCCATTGTGCAAGTCGCCTTTGAACAGGTGGAAGATTTCACCGAAAGCGACCGCGGACAAGGTGGTTTCGGGCATACCGGCAGCCATTAACCCTTATCTTTACTATCACACTACACTGAACAACCTATGGACAACGCTATCCCTAGCCAAACTGAAACCGCCCACCACATTGCAGCCGTCTTAATTGAAGCCCTGCCCTATATCCAACGCTTCAAAAACAAAACTATTGTCGTCAAATTTGGCGGCAATGCCATGGTTGATGAAGCGCTAAAGCATAGCTTCGCCCGTGATATTGTCTTAATGAAGCTAGTCGGGCTTAACCCTATTGTAGTCCACGGCGGTGGCCCGCAAATTGGCGAATTACTGGCAAAACTGGGCAAAACCACCGGCTTTGTTGATGGTATGCGTATCACCGACAGCGAAACCATGGATGTGGTGGAAATGGTGTTGGGTGGCTTGGTCAACAAAGAAATTGTCAACCTCATCAACCAGCACGGCGGCAAGGCAGTCGGCCTGACCGGTAAAGACGGCGATTTTATCCGCGCCAAAAAAATCAACCTGAAAAAATCTTTGCCGGATGATGATGCTTCAGAAATTATCGACCTGGGCCATGTCGGCGAAGTCAGCAGCATTGACCCTGCCGTCATTGAGATGCTGGGACGCAGTGATTTTATTCCGGTCATTGCCCCGATTGGGGTAGGTGAAGACGGGCGTTCTTACAACATCAATGCTGATTTGGTGGCCGGAAAATTGGCGGAAGTGCTAAAAGCGGAAAAATTGATTTTATTGACCAACACCGCCGGTATTTTGGACAAAAACAACCAGCTCCTAACCGGATTAACGGTAAAAGACATTGATGGCCTAATCGCCGACGGCACCCTTTACGGCGGCATGATCCCTAAAACCACCTGTGCCACCGATGCCTTAAAAGGCGGCGTGTCCAGCGTACATATTATTGACGGGCGGGTGCCCCACGCGGTCTTATTAGAATTGTTCACCGACCAAGGGGTAGGCACTTTATTGCTAAGCCGCCC
>CAJAWH010000006.1 GCA_903945605.1 uncultured Methylococcaceae bacterium
CCCAAACGCCCCAAGTTAATGCCAATGATAGGGATGTCATAAACGGCAATGGCGCGGGTTGCCGCCAAAAAAGTGCCATCGCCGCCCACGGCAATCACCAAATCGCAATGTTGGCCCAGTTCGCCAATGGGTGAGGCAACCACTGCCGCATCAGCAATAAAATGGACGCTTTCTTGCTCGACAATCACGCCATAATCAAGAGACTTTAAGGTGCTATACAGCACCGCTAAAGTCACCGCTATGCTGGGGTCGCTAGGTTTGCCGATAATGCCAATCGTCTTAAAAATTGCTTGCATGGCTTGTTGCTGTTATCGGCTCATTGGATGCCGTCTTAATGGCTGGGTGTCAAGACGGGTTCAATAAATGCAGGACAGTTTGCGCCTGTTCGGCGGCTTCGCGGCCCATGGTGGTCAAATAACCGCCATCTTCTTGCGAGACCAAGCCTTTGGCAAACAGGCGTTGGGTGGCGGCAACGGTAGTGGGTGACGCTTGGCTTTGATGCACTTTAAGCCCTTCCAGTGTGGTTTCTAGGTTGTAACGCACTAAAATGTTAAGTTCTTCCATTAAATCTTGAGTGTATAGCATAGTCAATCCTCTTGGTTTGTTCTTGTTATCCTGAGGCGATAGCATAAAAGCATTTGCCGCCCAGTGACACTTTTTTTTACCATCCGACCACTATTCCATATTATTTTTGCTGGATGAAGTGCCTGATGAGGCCGGGGCAAGGCCATTATGCCTAGCTTATGGGATTATGTGCGGATAACTTTAATATATTCGCCGGTTGCCTCGCGGCTGGAGCCAACCACCAGCCGCTGTAAGCCTTCGGGTGTCTGTTCCAATACACCGCTTGCCTCCACCCTTTCGCCCTTAAAAGCCTGACCGGCATAAGTGGCGGTAAAACAAATAATGGTCGGGATGCTGGCGTGGTCGGTATGAAAGCTTATTGGGTAATCAAAAGCCTGAGAATCATCGGTAATGACGCATTGCAGACTGGTCGGGCCGATTTTTTGGCACGGGCCGTTTTGTTCTGCTTGCCCGTTGATGTGTGCTTGTGTCGGCACATTAAGCAAGCTCAAATCAAATTTACGGCCATTGACTAATGCCTTGTTATGCTTGCGGCGTTCGTGCCAGACATAATCCCTATAACTTAAATCAGCGGCGCGGCGTTGGTAAGCGGCTTGCCAATCGGCTTCCGCCAAATCATCCAGTTCCCCTTGGGTCACCAGCTGGCGCACCACCGCCCGGCACTGTTGGAAAACAGCGCGGTCGTAACAGACCAGATCAATATCAGAGCTAGGGTTATGCACACCCGCCAGCACCGAACCGGTCACGCCCATGTGGGCAAGGTTTAAGCCGTTGCTGTGCAACAAGTGCAGCAATCGGGCCATATCCTGCTCCACGGCATCAGGCCCCGGTTGTTGCAGCAGGGATTGCAAACGTTGGCTCGGCTGATGGTGTTGGCGAATGTTTGCCACCGGCACCGCGTGCAAATGTGCCGCCAGTGGTTCGGAATAATGCAAATAATCGGGATAATGGCTGAGCAAATGGCTATTGGCGGCTTCGGTGGGGTATTTTTTCCAGCCGGAAGCTTCCTTAACGTAGCGCAAAAAGCACAAAGCCTTATCATTTTCCAGACCGTAGGCAACCACGGCAAAAAGTAGCCCTTCAACAGTTTCCAGCATGTCTTTCGGGTAAAATGGCGCGGCGTGTCGGGTCATTCAGGGTATTAGGATTATCGGGCAGCAAACAAAGCCAATGCGTTAGCGGCTATTATGCCACTTAACACCACCCCATTTTGTAGCTTGTTAGTGTTTTTTTACCATGCCTAAATTGAAACGCCCCGCCATCCGTACCCTATGGCTTACAGTCCATTTATATCTGGCACTGACCGTTGGCTTTTTGTTCGCCACTATCGGCCTGACCGGCAGTTTAAGCGTCTACCATGACGAGCTGGACGGCTGGCTAAATCCGCATTTGACCATTGACCAGCCCCAAGGCAGTTACCAATCGCTGGATAAAATGCTGGCAGCCGTTAAAGCGGCGCATCCACAACGTTTGGGCAGCTGGACGCTGGAATTGCCGCAAACACCCCATGACATGCTGACGGCTTGGTATGAAAAGCCGCAAGAAAGCTATTTTGACTACTACGCCCCGCTCAGGGTGTCGGTCAACCCCTATACCGCTGAAGTGGTGGACAGCCGCTTTTGGGGCAGCACGTTAATGACGTGGCTATTGGATATGCACACACAATTGCGGCTGGATGGTTTGGGCTGGCAATGCGTGGGGATTTTAGGCGGGCTGATGATGGTCTCGGTCATTAGCGGCTTGCTATTGTGGTGGCCTAGTGTGGGTGGTTTACGGCAAGCCTTGCAGTTCCGCTATCGGCAAACGGTGTTGCGCTTATTGATGGATGCCCATCGTTGGTTGGGCCTGCTGGGTGCCGCTGCCTTATTGGTATTGGCATTTACCGGCATGCAACTGAGCTTTCCGCAATTGCTGGAAACCTTCACAGGGGCGGATGACATGGGCCACGGCAATACCGGCAAACCGGTGTTCAGCACGGCCCGCCCCAATAATCACCCAGTAGCGCTGGAAGCCGCCGAATTTGCCGCCCGCGGGCCATTCCCACGCGCCACGCTACGGCGCGTCACCACCCCCTTGGGCGAAAACGGCACTTACCGTATCAACCTGCGCCAATCCGGCGAAATTAACCACAAACACCCGTTTACCATGGTATGGGTAGACCGTTGGAGCGGGCAGATTAAAGCCGTCCGCGACCCCAAGCAATTTGGCACGGGGCAACAACTGATGGCGTGGATGTGGCCTTTGCATACGGGCGAGGCGTTAGGTGCGGCAGGGCGGTTTGCGTGGTTTTTGGCTGGGCTTTGCCCCGCTTATTTTTACATCAGCGGCCTTTTGCATTGGCTGCATAAGCGCGGCTGGGTGCGTGACAGGCCGATAGATTGGCAACAGGTGCGGGTACGTTGCTGGCAGGGTTGGCAAACGCTGTTACGGACTTGGGCTTGGCTATTGCCGCGAATTGAAGCGGGGGGGCAATGGCTGGTATTGAAGATTGTCCAGTGGTGGCAAGCACGGATAAAGAGATGAATGGCGCAATACACTTAATCAGCTATCAAAAATATAGGCTTTTAACAGCTTACACTAAAAATTAGCTTTTGATTGCGGCAATGATAAATACATTTTTCTATTACTGCGTGATTTGACTCGCCAACAAGCCATATCACACACTTGTCACTAGTAATTTTCTCTAAAAATATCAAAATGCCGTTAATGTTCTGCCACCTATTTTTGGCTTACGCTGGACTATAAATTTATCAATCAATAGCTTGTCAACAAATAAATGACATTAGCCTATTGGCGCATTTTAATCCGTATGGCAAAACAGCTATAGGCATGAACATTGCTGAAAATCTCATTGCAAACACTATCCTATTATTATCAATGAGAAAATTAATGTTAAACAAAAACTTTATATTGACCGCATCACTGGCTATGGCTGTCGCCACTAGCTTAGCCACCCAGCAAGCTGTAGCCGACTTAACCAACGGTGCCAGCAGTTCTAATCAGTCATTGTTAATCAGCGCCCCCTTGCTTTTTGATGGCACCCAGTTTTTGACCGGACAAGCCGTTCTTATCCAAGATGGAAAAATTACCCAAGTTGCACCACTCAACGAAATTCAGGCAAACGATGCCCGCCAAATCAACATGTCTACCGGCACTATTCTGCCCGGCTTCATAGATATGCACACCCACCACATCCTCAATGCTGTACCGCCACTGCGAATGTTAGAACACGGCGTAACCACTGCACGTGATTTGGGTGGGCCGACCAAACTGGTAACTATCAAAAAACCTTACCAACTGCGCCAGCTCATATCAGGCCCAATCCTTTCAAAGCAAAATGGCTATCCTAACAATGTTTTTCCTGGCTCAGGCATCGACGTAAAAAATCCCGCCAATGCAAGGGCAATCGTAGACTCGTTAGTGGCAAAAGGCGCTAGTGTAATCGCTGTGTCTTTGGAAGCGGGCGGGGAACCCGGAGCGCCGTGGATGCTGCATGACCCAATTCCCGCCGACAACTGGCCGGTATTAAGTGATGATGAGTTGAGTGCCGTTATGGACCAAGCCCACAATGTTCAACACGTCCGCGTAGTCGCCTACCTCGGCAATGAAGCAGCTGCGCAACGCGCACTTTCTTTTGGCATTGACGAATGGGCGCACATGCCCTGTGACCTGCTTTCAACTGACGTAATAACAACTGCCGTAGCCCAGAACGTGGCGATTGACGGCACCATAGACACAGAAGCCGAATGCGCGGGTGTCCATGAAAATGCTGTTGCGTTTCTTGGTGCAGGAGGTCAGCTGTTCTATGCTACCGATATGGGGCATCCCGACATTCCACATGGTATTGATGCCCAAGAAATTCACATGGAACTTCATGCCGGGATGCACAGCGGCATGACTTTTCCAGTTGCAATAATCAAGGCTCTTGTTTCAGCCACCAGCGGCGCGGGACAATACCTTGGTCTCGCGCCGCTCGGTCAAATAGTGCCTGGCGCACCAGCCGATCTTATTATGATCGACAGTGACCCGCGCGTTAATTTTAAGGAACTCGAATACCCACAGCTTGTGATCAAAAATGGCTTAGTGGTTATTCAGCGAGCCAAGGGCGAATAGTATAAGTAAGCCAGATTGTCCAGAAAAAGCTGTAACGTCTATTTCAATGGAGGGGATGGCTCCCCGCCCCCTCCTTTGTCCACATCAACCCACCATCACAAACTATCCAAAATAGCTTTTTTAACCTGATCCAAGCTGGCATCAATAGTGACTGGCTTGGCATCGGCACATTGCTGCATGGCTATTTCAGGGTCTTTAATGCCGTTGCCGGTCAGGGTACAGACAATCACACTGCCTTCGGGAATTTTGCCGGTGCTGATGTCGTGCAATGCGCCCGCTAATGAAGTGGCGGAAGCGGGTTCGCAAAATACGCCTTCATGTTGGGAAAGCATTTTTTGTGCGGCAAGAATCTGCTCGTCGGTGAATTTGTCAAACCAGCCGCCGGATTCCTGTTGGGCTGTCCACGCCAAATCCCATGATTGCGGATGACCGATACGGATGGCGGTGGCAATGGTTTCAGGGTTGTCGACCATAGCGCCTTGCACAAAGGGCGCGGCACCAGCGGCCTGATAACCGCACATCACCGGCCGGCCCCTGCAGACTGCATCTTGGCCTTGGCTGTAAGTGGAATATTCTTTATAGCCTTTCCAATAAGCGGTGATGTTGCCCGCATTGCCGACCGGCAAGCAATGGAAGTCCGGCGGATAGCCCAATTCGTCGATGATTTCAAAGGCGGCGGTTTTTTGGCCTTCGATACGGTAGGGGTTAATCGAGTTGACAATGGTCACGGGTGCCAATTCCGCCACCTCTTTGACCAAGGCCATGCCGCGGTCAAAATTACCGTTGATTTGGATAATTTTGG
Source organism: uncultured Methylococcaceae bacterium (assembly GCA_903945605.1). GTDB lineage: Bacteria > Pseudomonadota > Gammaproteobacteria > Methylococcales > Methylomonadaceae > Methylovulum. The sequence continues at coordinate 5,501 of CAJAWH010000006.1, forward strand.
CATCGTACATCAAGGTTTGCGCCAGCTTGCCCAAGGCGATCTTGCCTTCGGGAATCAGCACAAAAGCCTTAATGCCCGCACGCACCGCATAAGCGGCGGCAGAAGCTGAGGTGTTGCCGGTAGAGGCGCAGATAATGGCTTGGCTGCCCGCTTCCACGGCTTTGGTAACTGCCATCGTCATGCCCCGGTCTTTGAAAGAACCGGTGGGGTTTAGCCCTTCAAATTTGACATAAATCGTGACATCCTTGCCAATCAGCTTGGGGATATTGTGCAGTTGGATCAGCGGCGTGTTGCCTTCGCCTAAGCTGATAAGACGGGTGTTGGCAGTCACCGGAAGGCGCTTGCGGTAACGTTCAATTAAGCCGGTATAGCGGGTCATGTTGGGAAATTCCTGTAAGTTGGTCAAACTGCCCGCGATCAGCACGGGCAGGCGGGGCGCTTAGCCCAAGGTTTCAAGGCGGATACGGTTGATTTGTCCGGTGACGGTTGGCAATGCTTCAATTTCAGCAATCGCTGCGTTCATTTCTTTTTCGGCGGTGACTTGGGTGAGCATAATGACCGGCACACTGGTTTGGTCGTTTAACGGTTGTTTCTGGATCAGCGCTTCTATGCTGATATGGTGATGGGCCAAAATGCGCGTGACATCCGCCAACACACCGGGCTTGTCTTCAGCCAGCAAGCGCAAATAGTAAGCGGTTTTAAAGCAATCCGCCGCCAACACCGGAATATCATCCAATTGGTTGGCTTGGAATGCCAAATGCGGCACACGGTTTTCAGGGTCGCTGGTTAACGCCCGCGCCACATCAATCACATCAGCCACCACCGCAGAAGCAGTGGGTTCCGCCCCTGCCCCTGCCCCGTAATACAGGCTGGGGCCGGCGGCATCGCCTTTGACCAACACCGCGTTCATCACGCCGTTGACATTGGCAATCAGGCGGCCTTCAGGAATCAGGGTCGGGTGGACGCGCAATTCAATGCCGTCGGCAGTCTTACGGGCAATCCCTAAGTGTTTGATGCGGTAGCCCAGCTGTTCGGCGTATTCGACATCAATACGGGCAATTTTGGTGATGCCTTCGGTGTAGACTTTTTCAAACTGCAAGGGGATGCCAAAGGCGATGGAAGCCAGCAAGGTCAATTTATGAGCGGCATCAATGCCTTCCACATCAAAAGTAGGGTCAGCTTCGGCATAACCCAAGGCTTGCGCTTCCGCCAACACAGCAAAGAAATCGCGGCCTTTTTCGCGCATTTCGGTGAGGATGAAATTGCCGGTGCCATTAATGATGCCTGCTAGCCATTCAATCTGGTTGCCGCTTAAGCCTTCACGGATGGCTTTAATAATAGGGATACTGCCAGCGACAGCAGCCTCAAAAGCGACAATCACCCCTTGTTCGCGGGCGGTGGCAAAAATCTCATTGCCGTGCAGCGCCAACAAGGATTTATTGGCAGTCACCACATGCTTGCCATTGGCAATGGCTTGCAGCACCATGTCTTTAACGGGGCCGGCACCGCCTATCAGTTCCAACACAATGTCGATATCCGGGTCATTAATAACGTCCATCGGGTCAGACGAAACAATAATACCTCGGGTGCTGCATATTCTGGGTTTACTTAAATCTTTCGCTGAGGCACGGGTAATGATGATCTCCCGTCCTGCCCGCCGGGCAATTTCCGCTGCGTTGCGCGTCAATACATTAACCGCACCGCCGCCGACCGTGCCAAGCCCTAGTACCCCTACTTTTACCGGTTTCAAAATCCACTCCCGTTCAGCTTAAAACAGCCATTATATTTCATAACGCACAAAAATTACCCTGACCCACTGCAAAAGGCCATCAAACCATCGGTATAAACCTAGCTATGCCTTGGCTGCCAGTAATTTCTTACGCACTTTTTTACTGACCATGTCGATAAATTCATCACTGTTTTCATAGCCTTGCTGCTGGATAAAGCTAACAAAAGCACCGATCAGCTGTTTGGTGCCGGCAATTTCTTCATGCGAACGCCCACAGCCTTGGCAATGGCTGCCTTCTTGGGTGCACTGGTCAAGACAAGGGGTGAATTTCATAAGGCTTACTCGGTTAGGTTAGGACAAGGTAAAGACGGGTAAATTTTGACACGATTCGGAGCGGTTCATCAAATCAATTGCTGATGAATTGCCGTTGGCAAGGTAATCAACCCTAATTGCCATTCGGCAACAATTTCGCCAACCAGGTGGCAAATGAATTGCGGTTACGCGAGCAAATGATCACTTTGCCTTGACCGGAAAATTTAAGCACCACGCCTTCGCCGCTGGTCACGCTATTGACCAACTGGCCTAAGATACCGCCGCTGTTTTGTGTGGCCACTGATATTTCGTGGTGTAAGCGGCTATCCCACGCGACCACATGGGCATTGTCGATGACAATATCTTTGCCGGGCTGCACATCCAAGACAAAGCTGGAGCCAAAGCCGGACACCGCCAACTTGCCCACGCCGCTGGCTTCGCAGATAAAGAAGCCGCCGGTTTGGCCAAACATGGCTGTGCCGACATTTTGCGTGCGCACATTCAGCGACACCCCGCTTTCGGCAGCGACAAACGCGCCATCGGTCAACATGTAACGGGTTGCCCCGACCTCTATCACTTCCACCGCACCCGGCAGGGCGGGCGATAGCAAGCAATCGCCATCACCGCGCACCGCTTCGATATGTTGCTGGAAAAAAGATTCGTCATTGGCAAAGCGGCGCATTAGGGCACTAGCCAAACCGCCAGTCATTTTGCCTTTTAAGTCAAGATTGGCTTCCATCATGACCATCGCGCTGGATTCGCAATAGATTTTTTCGCCTCTTTTCAGGCTGATATGTAAAAACGGATCGACATCGCCAGTTACGGTAAATTCTGCCATTGGGTATACCTCGTTTTGTGTTGGGCGCGGTGTTACGGATTATTAATGAAGCGGCAAAGGCTGGCTGTTCCAGTACTTGCCCTGTGTTTCCCGATAGCCGGTTATGATAACTGCTTTTTTGCCTATTTGGGCAGTCAATGCGCCACTGTCTGCCGTGTTTAACCAACGGGCATCATAATCGCGGTAGCGGGCCAGTACATCGGCATGGGGATGGCCAAATTTGTTCCGGTAACCGGCGGGAATTAAAATGGTTTTGGCATGGACGGCAGCCAAAAAATGGGCAGTGGACGAGGTTTTGCTGCCATGATGCGGGGCCACCAGCACATCTGCTTTAAGGTCAGGCACATGACCAACCAACCACTGTTCCGCGTCGGCCTGAATATCGCCCACCAGTAACACCGCACCATAAGCGGAAGTTATTTTTAACACACAAGAATTGTCATTTTCCACCGTGAATGTTTGCGTATCGGGCGGCGACAGCAGTGCAAAATCTACCCCATCCCATTGCCAAGCTTGTCCGCTTAGGCAGCGCTCCGGTTTAAAGGCCGCCAATTGTTCCGGCACACTGGTCAGCACTACGGAGCTGGGCAATTCTTTTAAAATCGACGCGGCCCCGCCAATATGGTCATTATCACCGTGGCTAATAACCAGCCGGTCAAGTTGCCCGACACCATGCCAGCGCAAAAAAGGCAACACTACATTGCGCCCGCTATCCATATCTTCCGAAAATTTGCCGCCGGTATCATAAACCAGCCAGTGGTTGGCAGTCTGCACCGCCACCGCCAAGCCTTGACCGACATCCAACACCGTGACGGTAAATTCATGTTCGGCAGGCTTGTCCAATTTGGCAAAAGCCGATGGCAGCAACATCACCAAGCCTAACCAACGTGCGGGAATGCCCCTTGGCGCCAGCAACCACACCATGCCGGGCAGGGCAAAAAATAATGTCCACAAGGGCGGCTGTGGGTGGTTAAGCACCGCATAAGGCCACGCCGCCAACTCAGCCAAGCTCCAATACAGCCCTTGCAAGCCTTTGTCCAATAGCATAAATAGCGGCATTGCCACGGCTGGGGCAATAAACAGCAACCCCGTTGCCAGTAAGGCCAGAGGCACCAGCACTACACTGATGATAGGCACGGCAAACGCATTGGCTAAAGGTGACACCAAGGACACTTGCTGGAAAAACACCAGTAACAGTGGTGCTAAGCCCAGTGATGTCACCCAGTTAAGTTTGAACATGGTGCGCCAATAACCCGCTTGTCCCAAACTGCCCGCCAGCGCATAGACAATCAGCAGCACCGACAGGAAAGACAGCCAAAAGCCAATATCCAACACGGCGAGCGGTTCAGCCAGCAAGATAACCAGCAAGGCAATTGCCAACAGGGTAGAAGCATGGAGATGGCGCTGCAACATAATGGCCAACATAGCCACAGACAACATCAGCACACCGCGCTGGGTGGGCAAGGTGAACCCCGCCAGCCCAGCGTAAAAAATGCCAGCCACAATGGCGGCAATGGCAGCGACCGTTTGCGGTGACCAAGACAATATGCCGGTGCTGGCCCATAGCTTGCGCACCAGCAGGTAAACCAATCCGGCAATCAGGCCGATATGCGAACCGGATACCACAATCAAATGAATGGTGCCGGTTTTGCGGAACACCTCCCATTGGCTTTGCCTTATGGCACTGCCATCACCAATCGCCAGTGCTTTTATCAAGCCCAAGTTGGCATTGCCCGCCAAAGCCACTGATAGCTTGTCGGCAATGGTTTGCCTAAGCGAGGCAATCGGTGCGGCTAGCCCACCTTCAGCCAGCAGTTGCGCATTGGGATGCGGTCGGACAAAACCGGTGGCGCCTATGTCGTGGCTAAATAGCCAACGTTCGTAATCAAAACCACCAGGATTCAGGCCGCCATGCGGACGCTTTAATTTGACGGTGAACGCCCAGGTTTGTCCGGCTTTTATCGCTTGCGGCGGGTAATACCAACTTAAACGCAATTGCCGGGGCACGGGTTTATCCGACTCGCCAACGATAAAATTGAAAGTAGTTTGTTTATCGTCATGTTCCGGTAAATCAGCAATGATACCCTTAATAGGCAGGTCAATGCCTTCGGAGCTGGCAGGCAATTGTTGGTGCAGGCGGTATTGGGCAAAGGCCAGACCGTACAGCAAGCCAAACGCCAAAAATAGCCCGGGCCAACAGCGCAACCATGCCATAATGCCGACAAAAAAAGCGCCACCGATCAGCACCATGATAGTGGGCGGCAAGGACGGCAATTGTTGCACCAACAACAACCCGGTTAACAGGGATAAAGCCGACCAAACCATGGGTGTCCTGAACAAGGGCGAAAAAATACAGTCATAACTGGAGGGGTGAAACAATGCCAAAACAAGCCATACAGAAACTGATAACCCGCTACATACCTGACCGTGAGGTATTGGTCAACCACCAGCACTTGCGGTTTTTAGGCAATCGCCTGAACGACCCTAACCTCTGGCATCTCAGCAGACGCTCGATAGCAATGGCTTTTGCCGTTGGCCTGATGTGCGCTTGGATACCCGTACCCCTGCAAATGGTGTTAGCCGCCGTGTCAGCCCTGTATTACCGCGCCAACCTGCCTGTTTCAGTGGCTTTGGTATGGGTCACCAATCCTGTCACCATGCCGCCGCTGTTTTACTTCGCCTATAAAATCGGCTTATGGTTTATGGGGCGGCCTGCCCCCACCCAAAGCTTCCAGTTCTCTTTGGAAGGGGTTATGAATGGCATAGGCAATACTTGGGAACCGTTCCTGCTGGGCTGCTTTGTTTTGGGGGTCTGTTGCTCGGCCCTGGGCTATTTTGGTGTGCGCTTCTTTTGGGCCCGCTTTGTGCTTAAAAAATGGGCGCAACGGCAAACACGCCGGATGAACACGCATACCGCCCAATAACCGGACTAACTGCTTGCCCAAGCAATTGGGTGGCACGCGCACTACAGGCAAGGAACGGCAAACATTGCCGTGCATTTCTTTGTCCATAGGACACTTTAATCTATTGGGTAACGGGCCGCCAGACTTGCTATCATACCCCATTGAACAGCGGGTTTGCCGCTATTCGCCCAACCTAAAGAGCTTTTTGTGACCACCGCATTTTCATCATTACCGCTACACCCCGCCTTACTGGATAATATCGCCTCGCTAGGCTACAGCCAGCTCACGCCCATTCAGGCCGAAGCGCTGCCCTGCATCCTTGCGGGCCAAGACATCATCGCTCAAGCCAAAACCGGTAGCGGCAAGACTGCCGCATTCGGTATCGGCTTGTTATCACACATGGATTTTAGCCGCTTTAACGTACAAGCCTTAGTGATCTGTCCAACCCGCGAACTGGCTGACCAAGTGTGCAAAGAACTGCGGCTATTGGCGCGTTTCACCCAAAATGTCAAAATTCTGCCACTCTGTGGCGGCGTGCCCTCCCGCCCCCAAGCCGATTCATTGGAGCATGGCGTACATATCGTGGTCGGCACCCCCGGACGCTTGCAGGAACATTTGCAAAAACGCAAGCTGTTGCTTAACCATCTGCAAGTGCTGGTGCTGGATGAAGCGGACCGCATGTTGGACATGGGCTTTGCCGAAGTCATTTCCGACATCATTTCCTACGCCCCTAAGCAGCGGCAAACCTTGCTGTTTTCGGCGACTTATTCGGACTTGATCCGCGACATCAGCAAACGTTTCCAAAACCAGCCAGTCACCATCAGCATCGACCATAACCATTCAGACGGCGCCATTAAGCAGCATTTTTACCAAACTGAAAAACCCAAGCGGCTGAACGCCCTAGGTTACTTGCTGGCCTACCACCGCCCCGAATCAACCGTGGTGTTTTGCAACACCAAACGCGAATGCCAAGATATTGCCGCCGCGCTGGATAACTGCGGTTTTTCGGTACAAGCCTTACATGGTGATCTGGACCAAAAACAACGCGACCAAGTGCTGGTGCGTTTCGGCAACAAAAGCTGCTCCATTTTAGTGGCCACTGATGTGGCGGCGCGGGGCCTGGATATTAAGGACTTGCAGGCGGTGATCAATTATGAATTGCCGTGGGACCCAGAAATTTATGTCCACCGCATCGGCCGCACCGGACGCGCTGGCAGACAAGGCTTGGCACTGAGCTTATGTATTACGGCGGAACTGGAACGGGTAAAAGCCATAGAAGACTACCAAAATATGACCGCCCACTGGGATGACCTCGCACCGTTCCCCATGGCTCACGAACCCCGCTTCCAACCCCCCATGGCAACGCTGTGGATAGACGGCGGACGCAAAGACAAGCTGCGCCCGGGTGACATTTTGGGCGCATTGACAGGCGAAGGCGGCATAGTCGGCAGTGCCATCGGCAAAATTGACATTTTTGACGACCACGCTTATGTCGCCATCCAGCAGGATTTCTTGGGCGATGCGTTGGCTTGGCTGAAAAGGGGCAAAATTAAAGGCAGGAGTTTTATGGTTAGGCACTCCCGATAATTCATAAAGCGGTTCAATTGTAGGGATGGACTGGCGGGTCAGGCCCCCCATCCTCTTAATTATCAATTTATTATCTACACGAGTAGAATCCCATTGGTTATTGGTCGTTTCTCTGTTATGATGACTTTATGTATCATAAAAAGTTGTAGTGAGGTGACAAATTGCGTTTTTCTGTTCCCCACCCAATTCCTTACCAAGGTAGTAAACGCCGCTTGGCATCAGCTATTCTTAGCCACATTCCCGAAAACCGATATACACGCTTGGTAGAACCGTTTGCTGGTTCATCTGCCGTTACTTTAGCGGCTGCATCCCGAAACATGTTTGCTTCTTATGTGATAAATGATGCTCTTGAACCGCTGATAGAATTGTGGAACAAGGTGATTCAAGACCCTACAGAAGTCGCCATAAATTACAGCACGTTATGGCATAGAGAACGGGAAAAGCCCATTGAAGCGTACTACGAAATTCGTTCCGAATTCAATGTGGATCGTAGCCCTGCCAAGTTGCTTTACTTGTTAGCCAGATGTGTAAAGAACGCAGTTCGGTTCAATCCGGCTGGCGAGTTTAACCAATCACCCGATAAACGCAGAAAGGGTACGCGTCCACAACTGATGGAGTTGGAATTGGTTGCCGCACATCAGGTTCTTGCGGGTAAATCCCAAGCGGTATATGGAGATTTTTTGCCGTTATTTTTATCTGCCCAAGAAGGGGATTTTTTCTACTTGGATCCGCCATACCAAGGAACAAGCGAAGGCAGGGATCAGCGCTACGTTGCTGGTGTCAGCCGTGAGCGTGTGATAGAAGCACTGGAGATTCTCAACGAAAAGCGAATCCCCTTTATTCTTAGCTATGATGGTTTTTGTGGAGAACGAAATTATGGTGCGCCACTTCCCAAGACCATGGCGCAGCAGATTTTGCTGGATGTTGGCAGGTCCAGTCAGGCCACCTTGAATGGTCGTGGCGACGTGACCATTGAATCGTTGTACATATCCCATACTATTCCAGTTATACCCCAGCCAAGCGCGACAACTCTTTCACTAAATGATTTTGAGAAACAGACAACACTATTCACATTTACTTAGTATGGTTTTTTAAAATCCGCTTGATTTCTTCAGCTACGCTGCACTTATTATTATCCGCGTTATTCCTGACCCGCTCAAAGTCACGCACCTCATAACCCATCCAAATAACGTCCACCCGCCGTTGTGGCTGCATGGCAATGTGGGTATGTTCTGCCGGTTGCGCCCAATAACAAGAGAGGCAGGTAGCAAATGATTTGATTTGTAACCAATTTTTACAGCATTCGCATTCCCATGACTTTTTTCTGTTACATGAGCCGCACAGAACTTGGTAAGGCTGCTTTTCTTCGCTTTGTGATTCGCCACCAACCTCATACGGAATACGATGATCAACCTGCAAATTGTGCAATGCTCCGCAAATCTGGCATTTATCACCCGCTGCATGAATAAGAGCATCCCTTTCTTTCTTTGGCAGAAGTCGCCGACCTTCCTTACCTGATTCTAACTCACTGTCATCAAATATATACGAAGCAATCGAACGCCCGTTGGTATGCTTAACCATGATGGTTTTGAGCCGGAAACCCAAATCTCTGACATCTCGAGCCGCACGGGGAGGGTGATCGTATCCTGCCTGATTGATTTCCTCGGTTGTGACCGCGCCATTTTTAACGATAGCGTCCAAAACAAACCGCGCCCTTTTATTCGTCACAGCCGAAATTCTTTCCAAAAGCTCTTGCGGAAAGTTAGGCACATTAGTCATCGAATAATTCCTTTACCGAAACACCCAATTCAGCGGCTATCTTGTGGATGTTCAGAAGGCTAATATTTCTTTCGCCCCGCTCAACACTGCCGATATAGGTGCGATCAAGATTACAGTTAAGTGCTAGCGACTCCTGTGAAAGCTCTTTTTGCTTTCGAAGTTCCCGCACTCGCGCACCAAAGCATTTTTGAAGCTGGGTCTCATTTTGTTTATCCATAGGGTGATTAAATCATCTTGGATGACAATAAGTCCACGGACTTCGAGTATCATATTATTTTGTCCATTGCTGTTTTCAATAACAGAAGGCGTTGACGGCCAACCCACTCTCTCGCAAGGTTATTCGGAAAACAGCTGCGAACTGCATGGCACCAAAAAAGCTTGCAAAACTCAAAAAAAGAACTCGATATGGAGTTTTATATTGTTTTAACAATTACCGAGCGTTGTATGACAATCTGACACAAAAACAACTTGACCAAGTAGTGGCACGTTTTGGCAATGGAAGCTATTCGATTACTTAAAGTCAAGCGAGTTTGTTTCTCAACGACTACCTTGTCCCATCAAGGAATACCAAAACACAGGGGAGACGGGCGTTGAAAAATGTCGATGCGCAATAAGATCAAGCACCCAAAGTCCTGCCTTAGCAGCAGGTGAATCAGAAACCACTTTTTTAAATTCAGAATCGCATATCATATCTATCTGCTCTCGATATTCTGCAGCAGTAGAGGGAAAATAGATTGGTGCTTCAGTGACACCAGATTCGAACTGAGCAGGCTGAAAATAAAGATATTGATATAGGTCTTTTTCAGGATGCCAAAGCTGAATACACACTTTAGGATATTTGTCTCTAGCATTCTTAGCTCACTGCTCGTAAAGCACATCCATCCCCATAATGACGCTAAAGCTTGCGATGCTTGCCAACATCCAAGACATTTCCATCATTCGATCCGTTGCTTGCTCACCTAGCCAGCCCCCTTCTTCCACTAAATCATCCAAAGAATCTGTCGCAATAGGCACATATTTCTTTTTTCTGTAGGCATAATCGACGTTCCGAAAGAGCTTTTGTAGCCACTCCTCGGCAATATTTCTGTGACCCGTACCCAATAACGCGAGCATTGCCAAAGTGATATCTTGGCTATGTCGATCAAGGCATGGCGTATTGGATACGCCATTGTTTACCAGTATGCTAGCCAAAGCTTCTGTCACTTCATTGGTTTTTATTTGCCAGTTATTTTTTGCATTCTCCGATGGGTGTGGACTTAAGGCTTGATGTAAAGAGAATAAACCCAAGCTTGCCAAAATACCTATTTGTTCGAAAACGACCAAAGAAGATTCAATACCATTAGAGGCATATCGAGTTAAACCATTTTCTCTATAGCAGTGCGGCCGAATCCTTTCGAAGTAATGCAATGAAAAGCGATTATAATGTTGCCACATAATTTTAAAAGCCTTTGTAGCCGCATTTTTTTACTATCTTCATCTACAAGTTGAATTCGATGCCACGACCACAACACTGCACGTTCTATGGCAAGAAGACCTTGGCGAGTATCGCCATCGTCGCGTAGCGCCCAATGAGCGAACATCTGCGCTGACAGATTGACAATTTGTAAAGCTTTCAACAATGCTTTTCCTGTCTTGGCTTCCTCAGTTAACTGTCCTCTATCGTTCAAATCCAAGATGCGCATAAATAAATGATGCAAATCTTGCCTGCTATACTCGCTATCGCCGGATAATGCTAGCGCACGCCGTAAATGGCGACGATCTTCATCAAGAAAAATATGTTCATCCAAGAGATGTTTTTCGATCAGAATAGCGATATCATCCGCTCCCCAAAATTTAATACATGCCTTTTCTTGGTTATCGCTAACAAAACCGCTCCAATTGCTTTGTATGGTTTGTTTTAAATCACCGCTGGTGGCAAGGATAATGCGAATACTACGATTTTTATCTTGGGGTTCTAAATGCGATTTCAAGTAGACATCAAAAATCTCGTCAATGCTTTGGCGCACGGACTGATTGCCACCATTCCATTCACCTCGCCCAATATCTCCTTGTTTAACCACCAACAGAAGTAACTCATCTTCCCCTGTTTCTGCATTTTTGCCCCTGGCGGCAATGTCCACTCCGTATTGTCGATTACCTATTTGTGGCCGCGAAACAGGCACATATCCCATTTCCAGCAATAGGTTTGGTAATAAACGATCAAGCTCATCCCGTTCTTTGAGGGAACGCAGATATTCGGAAATAACTAGCTTCATTCATCGCCTCTTTTGGCAAACTTATACATAGAACGTGTAATTTCGTAGTTAAGAGGGTCTATAACAAATTGTGCTGGCAAAGTGTAAGAAAGTGAATGGGAGCCAAGGCGATTGATCACACTAATTTTGTTAGCAAAAATTGAAAAATTGCCCGTTCCAGCTTTAAGGGGGACTTTTGTGAATAATTGCTGAAATGTACATTGCTCATTAGCTTTTGCTACCGCATCCCGAAGTTCTTTTTCTTTTTTTAGCGCAATTGTTCGCCTTATACGCATGGGAATAGGCGGATACAGTTCAATTCTATTTGGCAATTTCTGCATCGTATCGGCATAAGCAAGTAGTTCATTTTCGGTTCTTTGTAATAAAACTACTATTTCTGGTGTGGCGTTGTTCAATTTTTCCTTAATCGCTTCCAACGTTCCTTGAAGGTAATTTCGCCCTATTGCATTAACCAAAAGTTCATATACCCACTCAAAAGTTCTATGTTGCGCGTCTTTCGTATCTAACAGCGAAAACGCAAGTGAAATTAGAGGCTCTTCAAAGCACGTCCAGCCCAGTAAACGCCGAACAAGGTATTTAATGTCCTCATAATTTAAGGTGTCAATAATATCTTTTGAAAAAACAAGCTTATTGACACCATGTCCCCATAAATGACTGGTCACCTCCATAAAAGCATGTCCCAGTAGTTGCTCATCAGAAACTAGCCAGCGAGTAATTAACTCCGATAATAGAGTTTTATTATTTTCTAACTCCCTTATACTTTGCTCAAAGCTTGTGATCCAGCTACCATCTTCTATGCTGATGGGATGTTTGATAAGCCAACCTTCTAATGTTGCACATATTTTTTGATCATAATTGCCATTTTTTATTAATTGTGAAAGCATATGGTCAAAATCATGCGTACGCTCTACATTTAAATCCATCAATGCATAAAGTATATCGGTTAGATGTGGGTGATTTTGGATGACAGCAAGATTCATAAAAATGAATTCACTAAGTACCTGCAGTGCTTCTTGGTCTTTTGGTTTAGCATGAGCCAATAGTTCGGCAACTAACTCAGGCTGCAAAACAGCACATTTAGACAAGGAGTTCAAAGCTTGCAATCTGATATTTGAATCGGCATGATAGGCCATCTTTTTCAATGTTGCCTGTAAACGATCTTTTAAGCTAGGCTCTTTTTCCAAATGTACTAACATATATCCCAGCACCCACAACGCTGTTACTGAAATATCGATGCTATCAGAGCCTGCATCATTAAGTGCAATCTCAGTGGCTTGATTAGCTTGACCTGCCATAGCCATACCGATTAAAGCTGCGCGGTACAAATTCTTATTTTCATCTGCGGCTATATTTTTTCGGACAAGTGTATACAGTTCTTTTGCATACATAGGATGCGCTGATAAATAGTTACTAACCTGATCGAAAAAAATACCGGCTGCAAAATCACCCAATGTTTTTGAATGCTGAGCTGCTGCTAACCCAGCTAAATCATTCATATTTATGTTGATCAAAAACGGCAATGCATTACCAATATTTCTCAGAATATTAAAAATATTCCAGGCATCTGAGCTAGCAATTACATCGATTGCAACATGTAGGATATTCAGATTTTCAGAAACCAATCCTAAAAATCGTCCGCTAGCGAAATCTGTGTGACTAATTTCGGGAATCCATAATCGGTATGCTTCATCAAGAATTTTTTGTGCATCCGTTAATAAATCTAAGTCCTTAAGCGTACGGAAACTATGCACGGCAGTACAGTGATTTCTCGCCATTATTGATGTAAATATTAATTCATTTTGTTTGATGGAAAAAATTTGACTAACGTGATGATAGTTATTGATAGTTGATATGCTAATCGTGAGATTTTCGGAGTTTTTACAATGAAGTTCAGATGCAAGACTTGCAACTTCTATATCAACATCTTCAATTGGAAAGCTAAACAATACAGGCATAAAGTATTTATATTTAGGCCCTACTTGCAGGCAGATTTAGAATTGGATTTGTTATTCGCGCTATCTATTTGGATAATCGGTATAACCCACTGGGCCTGGCGAATAAAAAGTGGCAGGATTAGGATCGTTTAAGCCAGCTCCCTTTTTAAATCGGCTGGGTAAATCAGGGTTGGCCAAAAAGCTAACACCAAAGGCCACCGCATCCAACTTGCCTTCAGCTATGGCATTAGCCGCTTCTTCCGCTGTATACCCCATGTTACCAATCAAAACACCCTTATAATGGGCGCGTATCGGTGTCATGACATCGCCCGTTTGCTGGCTAAAGAAATCGCCGCGCATGACGTGCAAATAAGCCAAGTCATAATCATTCAAGCGTTCTGCCAGCCATCTCGACAAGCCAATGGGGTCGCTGTCTATCATGCTGTTGAAGCTGTTAAGCGGAGAAATACGCAAACCTACCCGCCCGCTGCCAAAAACCTCACAGGCTACTTCAACAACCTCCAGCATTAACCTGGCCCGGTTTTCAATGCTGCCGCCATACGGCCCAGAGCGTTTGTTTGCTCCATCGCGCAAAAAACTGTCCAGCAGGTAGCCATTGGCCCCGTGTACTTCCACGCCATCAAAACCAGCGGCTTTAGCATTTTGTGCCGCTTTTTTGAACCCTTCGATAATCGTGGGCAGTTCGTCATCAGTCAGTTCGCGTGGCACAACATAGGGTTTTTTGCCCTCGGGGGTATGCACTTCATCATTCAATATGGCCAAAGCACTAGGAGCCACCGGTTGTGCGCCATTATTAAGCAGGGGATGGCAAGCCCGACCACCGTGCCAAATTTGCAGGAATATCTTGCTGCCAGCGGCGTGTACTGCATCGGTGACCTGTTTCCAACCTTTAATCTGTGCGTCGGAGTAAATGCCAGGCTCCATCCAGAAAGCAGAATTACCTGCCATAACCATGGTCGCTTCGGCGATGATTAGCCCGGCACTGGCACGTTGGGCATAGTATTCCGCCATTAATGCGCCCGGCACATGATCAGCTTCCGCCCGGCAACGGGTTAGTGGAGCCATCAAGATACGATTGGCAAGCGTTACGTCGCCAATCTGCAATGGTTTGAATAGACTGTCCATTTTTTCTCCTTGAACGATTAAAAAGAGTTAAGTTGTTGGAATTGAAAAATCTTGATAAATTAAAATTGCAATTCATCTAGGGCATTTAAACAATTGGAAAGGACAAGGCTACAATTTTCTGATGGAGTTCCGGCAGGTCGTTGTGGATAGTTTTCCATACGATTTCAAAATCGATTTTAAAATAACCATGCGCCAAAGCGTTACGCATCTCATACGCAAAATTTAACGGTAATTCTGGATGTTGCTCGACAAATAAAGGATGGTGGCATTTAATGTTATTAGATGCTTCCCCGATAACCTCAAAATTGCGGATTACTGCATCTTGGGTTTTTTCATCCTGAAGAAAACCAACCTCATCCAAATCTTCGGTATAACGCTCGATTCGTTCTATCGCTTCGGAAATATGCCGTAGATATTCCGGCAAACGTAAAATATCAGCCTTGCTCATACTGGCTGGGCTTCTTCGAGCACACTATCCCTAAAATTTTCAGGTAATGCCTTTGGCGTTAAAACATCCACCGCCACCCCTAAAAGCTCCTTTAATTCGTAACGAATGGCACCTATGTCAAAAAGGGTAGTGTCTTGAGTGGGATCGACCAGCAAATCCAAGTCACTGCCATCGATGTCATCGCCATGCACCACAGAGCCAAAAACGCGCACATTGACAACACGATGCCGCAAAGTGATTGCAAGGATGGCTTCGCGGTGAATGCCTAAGGCAACAGATGGACGCATGACGGGTATCCTATTAATCAATAGTGCTGTTTATGTTGCAGAACAGAGACGTTCCCCCCTTATCCTCACTCCAAAGCTTGCCCTTCACTCGCTCTGCACCCCAGAAGGTACGGCAGTTGGCCCTTGCACGTCAGCCGGATCACCCTCATAAGGCGTGGCATATTTGCAATCTTTTTGCGGACAGACTTTTTCCACCCCTCGGCTCTTGGTTTCCTTAACTGTCAGTAACGGCCAATGGCAACTGGGGCAGCTTTCTTTAATCGGTGCGTTCCACAACGCATAATCGCATTTAGGGTAGCCGGAACACGAATAAAACACCTTACCATTGCGGGATTTACGCTTAAGGATACTGCCAGCCTTGCATTGCGGACAAGCGACATGGGTATCCAACGGTTTTTCCAAAGGTTCGATATAGCGGCATTTTGGATACCCGCTGCAACCAATAAACTTGCCATAGCGCCCTGTCTTTAACACCAGCGGTTCGGCACAGGTGGGGCAAGTGCGGCCCGCCAGCACTTCTGGCTCCTCTGCGCCCCCGCCGTCATCATTAAGGTTGCGGGTATAGGAACATTCAGGATAATGGGTGCAGCCCACAAAACGGCCATTGCGGCCCAAACGGATGGATAACGGGTTGCCGCATTCAGGGCATTTTTCATCCATCGCTTCTTGGGTGACATCCTTGCGCTGCACGCTTTCTTCTTTCTCGTTAATCAGCGCGGTGAACGGCCCCCAAAAATCGTGCATCAACGGAATCCAATTTTTTTCCCCACGTGACACCGCATCCAACTCATCTTCCAAATTGGCGGTAAAATTATAGTCAACGTATTTGGTGAAATGATCGGTCAGGAATTTATTGACAATGCGCCCGACATCGGTGGGCGTAAAGCGTTTGTTTTCCAGTGTGACATATTCCCTGTTCTGCAAGGTGGAAATAATGGTGGCATAAGTCGATGGCCTGCCAATGCCATGCTCCTCCAATGCCTTGACCAAACTCGCCTCACCGTAACGCGGCGGTGGCTCGGTAAAATGCTGGGCGGCGATAATATCGTGCAAAGCAACCGGACGGCCTTCTTCCAGCGGCGGCAGAAAGCTTTCTTTATCGTCACTTTCCTTGCTGTCATCCTTGCCTTCCAGATAAACCGTCATGAACCCCGGGGTGGCAATAGTCGAACCACTGGCCCTAAAGACATGCAGCCCATCACCACAAGTCAAGTCAACCGCGATCATGTTCAACGTGGCATGAATCATTTGGCAGGCAATGGTGCGCTTCCAAATCAATTCGTAAAGCTTAAATTGCTCAATGCTCAGATAGCTTTTGACCTGGGCTGGCAAATAGCGCGGCACAGTGGGCCTGATCGCCTCATGGGCTTCCTGTGCGTTTTTGGATTTGGTCTTAAAAACACGCGGTTCTTTGGGTACATTATCAGCACCGTAATTTTCTGCAATCAGTGCACGGATATCGACCACCGCATCAACCGACAAATTGACCGAGTCGGTACGCATATAGGTGATCAATCCTGTTGTTTCGCCACCAATATCAATGCCTTCGTAGAGTTGCTGGGCCACCATCATGGTGCGTTTGGTGGTGAATCCCAGTTTGCGCGAGGCTTCCTGTTGCAATGTGGAAGTGATGAACGGGGGGGCGGGATTGCGCTTTTGCTGCTTTTTTTCCAGCTTGCTGACCATCAGCTTACCATCTGCGGAGTCCAGCAATCGGTGCTTGGCTGCTTCCGCACTGTCTTGGTCGGTAATGCTAAATTGGCTTTGTTTGATACCGTCCAAGTAAGTCAAACGGGCTTTGAAAGCTTGCCCCTGTTCGGTCAATGCCGCCTCAACCGACCAATATTCACGGCTGACAAACGCCTCAATTTCCAATTCGCGTTCGACAATCATACGTAACGCCGGGCTTTGCACCCGTCCCGCCGACAAGCCCCGGCGGATTTTTTTCCACAACAAAGGCGATAAATTAAAGCCCACCAAATAATCCAATGCCCGCCGCGCCTGTTGGGCATTAATCAGGTTAATGGCCAGTTGTTCGGGATGGGCAATGGCATCAGTGACCGCTTTTTTGGTGATCTCATGAAAGACAACACGATGCACCGCTTTATTTTTTAGCTGCTTCTTATCGTTGAGCAGCTCGTAAAGATGCCAAGAAATGGCTTCACCTTCGCGGTCAGGGTCAGTCGCCAAATACAGCGTGTCAGCACTTTTAAGGGCTTTGCTGATGGCTTGTACATGGCGCTGGTTGCGTTCAATGATTTCGTATTTCATGGCAAAATCATTGCCAGGGTCAACCGCGCCTTCTTTTGGCACCAAATCGCGGACATGCCCATAAGAAGCCAACACCTGAAAATCCTTGCCCAAGTACTTTTCAATGGTTTTGGCCTTAGCAGGCGATTCTACGATGACTAGGTTCTTGCTCATGTATGCAATCGGGCTAAAAGTGATGATTTCAGCATGGTCATGATCCGTTAATGCATATACATCGGCACAAGATCATAAACGATGTCTTCCATGCGGGAAAAAGCGATTTCTTCATCGGGCTGGCTTAACAGCACCATCAGCACTATCCATTTTAATTTTTCCAAAGAAATTTCTTCGTTGTCCAAAGCCATGGCCCGGTCAATGACAATCTCACGGTTAGCAGAGCTGAGTATGCCACTATGCTCCAGGAACAAAACAAAATTACGGCACTCTAAGTCAAGCTTATCTATTTCCTGACTACAGAAAATCCGAAAAGCCGGGGCCACCATAGGGGTAATCGCCCGCTGCTGGCTAAGTGATTCCAACCAATCGAAAGCCTTATTGACCTCATACGTTTCAAAACCTGCCTCTTGCAATTCCACTTTAATGACATCACTGTCAGGAAGAATTTCCAGCTCCTCTTCCATATAGTTTTCAAACAAATACATCAGGACATCAAAAATATTTTCTTTCATTGGGGATAGGGGTTGTTTATTTTATACGGGTATAGCAACCGCCAGGGATTGCCTCGATGTAACCTTGCAATTCTAAAAGTAATAACAGGGATGAGACGGTTTCAACCGAAAATCCGGCATTTTCAACCAAGCTGTCGATGGAAGTCGGGCTGAACAAGACTAGATTCAATAATTTTTGTTGCTCCAGGTCAAGCATTGATTGCCCCATCACTGGTGCTTCAATTGCATCGTATTGAATATATTGACTTAATTCTTCAAGAATATCTTGCGTCGTTTCGACTAATTTGGCACCGTCGCGAATCAATGCGTTACAACCACGGGCCAAAGGGTTGTGGATAGAGCCAGGAATGGCAAACACTTCCCGATTTTGTTCCAAGGCCATCCGTGCCGTAATCAAAGAACCGCTTTGTTTGGCGGCTTCCACCACCAATAAACCTTGGCAAAGTCCGCTGATAATGCGGTTACGGCGGGGAAAATGGTTGGCTTTAGCCGTGGTGCCGGGCGGAAATTCCGAAACAATGGCCCCGCTGGCCACAATCGCATTGGCAAGGTCTTTGTTTTGCGCCGGATAAACCCGGTCCAACCCCGTTCCGGCAACCGCAATGGTAAGGCCGCCAGCCGCCAATGCCCCTTGGTGGCTGGCGGCATCAATACCCAAGGCCAAACCACTGGTTATCACCCAGCCTTGCTGGCTAAGGCTTTTAGCAAAGCTGAAGGCCGTTTCTTTGCCCAGGGCCGACGGGTTACGGCTACCGACCATGGCAAGCTGCGGCAACCCCAGTAACTGCCCGTCACCGCGCACAAACAACAGCGGCGGCGGGTCGGCAATTTCTTTCAGCAGCGGCGGATAAGCCGCATCATTAATGGTAATGACCGCATTGTTGGGTTGCCCCAACCACGACAAATCCTGTTCAATACCCGCCCAATCGGGGTTTTTGATGGCGGTGACCAGCACCTCCTTCAAACCCAACGCAGCTAAAGCCCGCGGCGGTTCCGTATACAACTCGGGAGGCGTATGCGTTTGCAGGATTTTAAGGAAAGTGCGGCAGCCTAAGCCCGGCACACGCAACAATGCAAGCCAAAACTTAATATCTTCTGTCGCGGTGGCTATGGAGGCGGAAATGTTCAGGACCTTGGCTTGTTATCTAAAATGTGGGAAGAGGGCAGTCGCCCCATGAATGCTGGCACAATTGGTTCAGCAGTCTTACAAAGGGTGTGCCTTACAGCAGCCAGCCCCCATAAACCAAGTTGATGCCATGGCCTAAAAAATTTATTTGCCGACATACCGGCCAATATCCTTTAAAGTTGCCTCGGCTACGTTCTAAGTTTAGATGAATTCAGCTAGAATTTCACTATTACATTATCCTATAGGAGAGATTGTTGAGCCTGCTAACCATTCTCGAGTTTCCTGACGAACGTTTAAGGAAGCCCGCCGCACCTGTCAGCCATATTGACGGCAAAGTAAAAAAACTGGTCGATGACATGTTTGAAACCATGTACGCCGCCAAGGGGGTAGGGCTTGCTGCCACCCAAGTCAATGTCCAGCAAAGGGTGATTGTGATTGATATCAGTGAAGAAAAAAACAGCCCGCTATGCCTGATCAATCCGGAAATTCTCGAAAAAGACGGGTTAAAAGAATCAGAAGAAGGTTGTTTGTCGGTGCCCAACTTTTACGAAAAAGTGAAACGTGCCGGACATATCAAAGTAAAAGCCTTGGACAGGGAAGGTGTCAGTTTTGAATTTGAAGCCACCGAATTATTATGCGTGTGTGTGCAACACGAAATTGACCACTTGAACGGCAAGCTGTTCGTCGATTACCTGTCGTCACTGAAACGCCAGCTTATCAAGAAAAAGCTAGAAAAAATCCATAAAGGGAAATGACCTATCATGAAGATTATATTTGCCGGGACACCCGAATTTGCCGTCCCTACCTTGCAAATGCTGATCGCTTCCGATCATGACATTTGTGCCGTGTACACCCAACCTGACCGCCCCGCTGGTAGGGGACGCAAACTACAGCCCAGCCCGGTCAAAACACTGGCGCTGGCGGCGGGCATCGCGGTGCGGCAACCGCTATCCTTTAAAGACCCTGAGGAGATCCGGCAATTGGCGGCATTACAGGCGGATCTGATGGTGGTGGTGGCTTATGGCATTATTTTGCCGCAAGCGGTGATTGACATGTTCCCGTTGGGCTGCCTTAATGTGCATGGCTCGCTATTGCCTCGTTGGCGCGGTGCGGCACCCATCCAACGTGCGATTATGGCGGGCGACAGCAAAACCGGCATCACCATCATGCAAATCACCCTCAAACTTGATGCGGGCGACATGCTGCTTAAAGAAGAATACGCCATTGGTGCACAAGACACTTCTAGCCAAGTGCACGACCAACTGGCACAACTGGGGCCAATTGGCTTAGCCAAAGTGTTGGCCCAGATCGCCAGCGGCACTGTCCAAGCAGAACCCCAAGAAGAAGCCTTAGTGACTTATGCAGAAAAACTGGACAAAGCCGAAGCGGTTTTGGACTGGTCGCAACCGGCAACACTGCTGGCCAGAAAAGTGCGCGGCCTCAATGCCTGGCCGGTCGCCCAAACACAGTATCAGGGTACTGTATTGCGGATATGGCAAGCCGACGCTTTGCCCTATGCTAGCCCCCCACCGCCCGACACGGTGGCAGGAACGGTAATCTGTGCAGAAAAAAACTTGGACGTAGTGACAGGCGACGGTTTACTGCGGCTGCGCGAAGTGCAATTGCCCGGCGGCAAGCGCATAGACAGCCAAGCGTTCCTTAATTCCCATGCGCCCCACGGCATCATTTTAGGCTAACAATCCGGTGAACATACGTTTAATTGCAGCACGCATATTGATGAAAGTCCTCTATGATGGCCTATCACTGACCACCGCGCTTGACCAAGCTTTTGCCAATATCAACTCCCCCCAAGACAAAGCTTTTATCCAAGCCCTCTGCTATGGGGTATGCCGATATTATCACCGGCTCGATTTCATTCTCTCCACACTGCTGGACAAACCCCTTAAAGACAAGGAAATAAAAACCCTGACTTTGGCAGGCTTGTTCCAATTGGCGTACATGCGCCTGAAACCTTATGCCGCCGTCTCAGAAACTGTGGTGGCAGCCAATAAAAAACCGTGGGCAAAAGCAGTCATCAACGCCGTTTTAAGAAACTACCTGCGCGAGCAAGCGCGGCTGGAAGAACAGGCCAACGCCGTGGAAACAGCCGCCAGCAGCCACCCCGCCTGGCTGATTGAGCGTATCCGCCAAGACTGGCCAGAACAGGCAGACGACATTTTGCGGCAAAACAATCAGCAACCCCCGATGACCTTACGGGCCAACCTCGCCAAAACCACGCTTGAAGGCTACTTGGCGCAAATGACCGGGCATAATCTAGGCTATACAACCAGCGACTGCTGCCCCTCCGCCATTACCTTGCAACGCCCCGTCGCGGTTGATTTATTGCCGGGGTTTCATGACGGCATAGTTTCCGTGCAAGACGGCGCCGCGCAATTGGCGGCTTGGTTGCTCAATGCCCAGGCCGGACAACGGGTCTTGGATGTCTGCGCCGCGCCGGGCGGCAAAACCTCACATATCTTGGAGACACAAGCGCACTTGCAAGAACTGGTCGCCGTGGACATTGATGCCAGCCGCTTGGCGCAAGTGCAGGACAACTTGCAACGCCTAGGCCAACATGCCAGCTTAAAAGTGGGCGATGCCAGCCAACCCGACACCTGGTGGGACGGGCAATTGTTCGACCGTATAGTAGTCGATGCCCCCTGCTCAGCCACCGGCGTTATCCGCCGCCACCCCGACATCAAGCTATTGCGCCGGGCCGAAGACATAGCCCCACTTGTCATCACCCAACAAGCCATATTACAGGCCACTTGGGCTATGCTGGCACCGGGCGGTCTGTTGCTATATGCCACCTGCTCAATCTTCAAACAAGAAAACGAACAACAAATCGCCCGTTTTCTGGCTGACCATGCTGATGCAACCGAACAGCCTTTGGCAATGCCTGGCAGCAGTGCATGGGGCATTGCCGGTTTGCACGGACGACAAATCTTGACTGGCGAGGCCGGTATGGATGGCTTTTACTATGCCTTGCTGCGCAAACACTAAAGCAGCGGCATTATTACTGATAGGTCTGGCACCCTTGCCCAGCGCCGCTAGCCCCTATGCAGCCGAAATCAGCCAAGCGCAGCTGGCTGTACAAGGCCGGAGCTATCTGTTGTCCGCACAAATCCACTACCGCTTGAGCGACCGCGCCATTGAAGCCCTAAAAAACGGCGTGCCCTTATACTGGACTTTGCACATCAATCTAAAACAACGGCGGGCTTGGTTTTGGGACAAAACCCTGCTGACCCGAAACCAAGCCTTCCGCATTGATTACCATGCCTTGCTTAACCAATACCGATGGGCCAACCCACAAACCGGACAAAGCCAAAGCTTTGCCACCCTATCGGCCGCCATGGAACTGATGTCCACTATCCACAACCTGCCGGTCACTGACAGCCACCTGATTGAGCCTCTGATTGACCTTGGCGAAAGCCTCTACGCTGAACTAAAAATAAGCTTTGATGGCGACCGCCTGCCCTTGCCGTTGCGGCCCATTGCCGCTATTGACCCCCAGTGGGCCTTATCCAGCCCGTGGACACTATGGCCTTTGACAAAATAAAACTGCCCGCCAACCTATCGGTGCTGGCCTTGTTTGGGCTGGTGTTGCTGTTGCTGCAATTGATGAGCAGTGCCACCCAAGAAGCCTCCGAACTGAGCGGTATCTATAACTGGCTATTGCTAATCAATATTATTGGCTCAATCGCATTGCTGGTGTTGGTCTGCGCCAACATCTACACGCTGGCGCTGCAACTTAAAAAGCACGAAGCCGGATCACGCCTGACCATCCGCATGGTGTCGCTGTTTGTGGTGTTGGCCTTGTCGCCCGCCGCCATTGTTTTTTATTTTTCCATGCAATTTTTGCATCAAGGCATAGACAGTTGGTTCAACGTAGAAATTGACCGGGCCATGGAGGACTCGCTGGAACTTAGCCAAGCCTCGCTTGACCAACGTATGCGCTGGCATCTCAAACAAACCAAACTGGCGGCAGAAAGTCTGGAAACCGCCTCCGCACACCTTGCCAGCTTAAAACTGGAAAATCTTAGGGCACTTTCAGACGCTGCCGAAATGACCTTATTTTCCCGCCCTGAGCGCATCATTGCCTCCAGCAGCAGCACCCCCAGCGAAATATTGCCGCACATGCCCGACAAAAACGTCTGGCTGCAACTCCGGCAAAACAACGAATTTGTTGCCCTAACGCCAGAATACGAAGGCCAATTGATGATTCGGGTGATTGTGCCCATCAACAGCGAAACCCCGCACTACCTGCAAGCCCTATATCCCGTGCCGGTCAGGATTGCAGATTTGGCCGATTCGGTGGAATTTGAATTTATCCGCTACCAAGAGCTGAACTACCTGCGCCATTCGTTAAAAATCAGCTTTTCGCTGGCGTTATCATTAGTGTTATTGATGAGTATGCTGGCGGCCATCTGGGTGTCTTTTTTCAGTATCCGCAATATCATCGCCCCCGTTAAAGCCTTGGTTAAAGGCACCCAGGCGGTGGCCTCGGGACAATACGACCAGCAATTGCCCGTCACCAGCCACGATGACCTTGGCTTTTTGGTGGAGTCGTTCAACGAAATGACCTTGCGTATCGCCAAAGCCAGCCACGAATCGCGCATCGCCGGACAAGAAGTGGAAAACCAACGGGCTTACCTTGAAACCATACTGGCCAACCTCACCGCCGGGGTGATCAGCTTCGATGCCGACAACAAAATACGCACAGCAAACCAAGCCGCGTATCGGATTTTCCGCATCCCCGTCAACCAATTTATCGAGCAAACTTTACCGCAACTGACCACCCGCTATCCGGAATTGTCCGAGCCGTTCAAATCCATGCACCGCCTCATGGAACAAGCCGATGATATATGGCAGCAACGCATCGCCTTTTTGGGCAGCAAGGGACGCCAAGAATTGCTCTGCCGTGGCACACCGTTATTTTCCCAATCAGGCCAGCGCGTTGGTGCGGTGATCGTATTTGACGATGTCACCGACCTGATACAAGCGCAAAAAAACGCCGCTTGGGGGGAGGTGGCCCGAAGGCTCGCCCATGAAATCAAAAACCCACTGACCCCTATCCAACTTTCTGCCGAACGCCTACAGCGGCGCTTATCCAGCCAGCTTAGCGCGGAATATGCCGATATGTTGCAGCGTGCCACTAAAACCATTGTGCAACAAGTTGAAGCCATGAAAGAAATGGTGGATGATTTCTCAGAATATGCCAAGCCACCGAAAAAAAACAACGTCAGCATTGACCTGCCGGAACTTATCCAAGGGGTATTGGCCCTTTATGCTTTAAAATCCGGCATAGCCATCCACACCCAATTTGCAGCGGAACCGCTCATCATCCAAGGCGATCCGGTCAGTATCCGGCAAGTGCTGCATAATATGATAAAAAATGCCTTGGAAGCGATCAACGGCAAAGGCAATATAGACATCACCGTGCACCGGCTACAAAAAAACAACACCGATTTTATAGAAATGGCTTTGTTTGATGATGGCCCGGGCATTAAAGAAGAGCAAATCGAACAAATTTTTGAACCCTATGTCACCACCAAAGCCAAAGGCACCGGCCTTGGCTTGGCAATTGTCAAGAAAATCGTCGAAGAACATGGCGGTGCCATTTGGGTTGATGCTAACCGTAGCCAAGGCGCTGGCTTTATCCTGCAATTGCCTGTAGGCCACCTTAACAAACCTAACTGACCACCATGCACACATCCGCCCCCCTTATCCTGATTGTCGATGATGAACCCGACATTCGCCGCTTGGTCGGTGAAATCCTCGAAGACGAAGGCTACCAAGTGGCTATGGCCGAAAACGCTGTCACCGCCCGCCAATTGAAAAAATCCCTGCACCCCCACCTAATTTTATTGGATATCTGGATGCCCGACACGGACGGTATCACCCTGCTTAAGGAGTGGGTGGCGGAAGACCCGGTCATTTGCCCGGTCATTATGATGTCCGGGCATGGCTCGGTGGAAACAGCCGTTGAGGCCACCCGTTTGGGTGCCTATGATTTTCTGGAAAAACCGCTGTCACTGGCAAAACTGCTGCTGATTGTGGAACGCGCCCTAGAAACCAGCCAACTGCAACAAGAAAATGCCGGACTCAAACAACAACTGGTGTCCGATATTGATCCGGTCGGTAAAAGCGCCACACTGGCGCGCATCAAAGACCAACTGAAACGGCTCGCCCAACACAACGCCCGTGTCTTGTTCAGCGGCGAAGCAGGCGTAGGCAAAGAATTGTTTGCCCGCTACCTGCACAACAACAGCGCCCACCGCGACGGCCCATTTATTAATGTTGCGGTGGGTAGCATTTCCCCAGAAAATTCAGCTGTTGAATTTTTTGGCAAAGAAGCGGGCGGCAAAACTTACCCCGGATTATTGGAGCGGGCGCACCGTGGCACCCTGTTTATGGGTGAAATTGGCGACATGGACAAAGAAACCCAGCTTAAATTGCTCAGCGCCCTAGAATCCAGCACTTTCTTGCGGGCGGGCGGTAGCGAAGCCGTGCACGTCGATGTCAGGATCATCACCGCCACCCGCATCCCGCTTGATGACGAAGTAAAAGCTGGGCGTTTCCGGCAAGACCTCTACTACCTGCTCAACGAAGTCACCCTGAACATCGCCGCCTTACGGGAACACAGCGAAGACATACCCAACCTGCTCAGCTTCTATGTGGACTATTACGTCAACCGCGACAAACTGCCGTTCCGCCGCTTCTCCATGGCCGCACAAAACTTTCTGCGCAACTACAGCTGGCGCGGCAATGTCCGCGAACTGAAAAACCTAGTTCAGCGGCTAATGATACTGGGTGTTGGCGAAGACATAGAACTGGAAGAAGTCAAAGCCGCCTTGGGCAACGGGGCCGGAGAAACCAACAGCGCCGCCACCGTGCCGGATTTCTTCAATTTGCCGCTAAAAGAAGCCCGCGACCATTTTGAAAAAACCTACCTGGAATACCATTTTGAAAGGAGCGGCGGCAGCGTGGCCAAATTGTCCGCCGCAGTAGGCATGGAAAGGACGCACCTGTACCGCAAATTGCACTCGCTTAATATCAAGCTTTAATTGCCCGTGTTGCCATCCGATGAACCGCAAACCCCTTGATTTTATCAGTCCGGCATCCCGATGCGGATAGGGCGCGGTGTTTAACCCATTGGGACACTTGGCTATTGCACCCTTGTCCGCACGCCATTAACCCTAGCTTTGTTGCCCAATCAACAGCGCCAGCTCCGCCGCTTGTTCGCGTATCTCGCGCAGGGCTGTGGTTTCCAACAGCACCGCTTTACGCATTGGGCCTATGCACCACAGCCCAGCTTCTATTTCGTTTTGGGCATTAATGATTTTGCCTTCTGGTGTACATAAAATGCCCAAGCCCAAAGTATCAGTGGTGACTTTTCCCCGACCAATCAGCTCGCTGATAATAGGAAAACGGACTTTCCGGTAATTCGACTCTGGCCCTGTGCAATTGACCACTTTATCAAAAACTTGCCGGACATCTTGCTGCCCGGCACGATAAACAATGGCAATCCCGCTATCCGTGGCGGCGGCATCGACCAGATAACCTTTCTTCAATTCCAATTGACCGGCACTCGCCATACTATGCAACAAGGACGAGGATTTTTCAGGAATCCGGTGCCGGGCAATTTCCCAATAGGGCCTGATTTTTTGAAGAAAATATTTTTTCTCTTCCACCGTCCAGTTAAACCATATTTTTTTGGTGTGCGGGCGCAGGCCATCCAATATCGAAGGCCACGGCACATCTGGGTTATTGCGGATTAGGCGGCGCAACCAAAGCAACAATTGGCGCGGGGGCTTAACAGCCAGTTCATTGATCTGAAAGGCCGGATGCGACAAATCATGCGGCAACGGAAAACAGCCGCGCCGTGATAACAAAGTCACTTTGCCCTTAAATTTCCTTAACAACAACCCCAGCACAATATCCACCGCCGTCAGGCCGGAACCGACCAAAAGAATCGCTTCCCCTCCCTCAAGCTGGCTATACACCTTATCCGACCAAGGATTGGCACAATACCGGGGATCATCGCGTAGCGGGTTGTCGCGCTTAAAAATATCAGCGGGGGGGAAGTTGCCAAGCGCCAGTATCACATGATCGGCATGGATAGCTTTACCGGAAGCCAGCACCACCGTTTTGCGCGTCCCAAACTCGACAATGGAAATGGCCTCATCAATCCGTATCTGCAACCGCCCCACGGCGGCCTGCTGGACGTTTTCCAGGTTTTCCAAAAGATAATCGCCAAAAATTTTTCTGGGGATAAAGGCTTGTGGTGACACTTCATCAATCAGGTGGTTATATTTGAAATGGTTCTTTTGCAACCACTCGACAAAATCCAGTGGCCTGTCAGCAAACAGGCTCATCCCGGCGGCCACTACATTTAGCGGCTGATGGGTGAAATCGTAGTGGTAAGCTACCCCGCGCCCGAGCAATTCAGGGTTTTTTTCAATCAGCACCACTTGCGGGCCATTTGGGAATTGCGCCAACTGCATGGCGGCCAAAGCGCCGGAAAGGCCGCCGCCGATGATTATAACGGTTGAACTCATAAGGATAGTACCTGACAGGACGTGATGGGTAATGTAACCGCCTAATGGTGATGCCAGCGGTTGATTCTTTATCGGTTACAAGCGCACTGATTATAATCCATTAATGGCTTTCTGGCGTTAAGCCATAGCAATCTTATCAAGGCAAGCAAAAAGCATCTTTTTATTTGGGTATACACAGCCCCTAAACTGTGCGTCAAGGCTGTCACATTAGGGCTTATTAGTGCGCCAAAATAACCCAAATCATCTGTAACCCATTGATTTAAATATCTGACCATAAATTAGACAGATTAAGGCAATATGACAAAAATTAGTCATTTAGCGGTGTTGTTAAGCCCCTATCCACAGACTTATCCACAGGAACTGGGGATAACTTGACCCAGCCGCCATTTGGCAAGGGGCGGCGTGTTTTGGCATGGGCTTGCATCATAGCCGGTCAGCCAAACGATGCGTTGCGATTCGGGTATACACAACCCTAAAAAGTGCCAACATGCAGCAACATTAAGCCTTAAGTACTGACAAAAACCACCAAAAAATAACATAACCCATTGATTTTAATATTTGACTATAAATTAGACAGATTAAGGCAATAGTACAGAAATTAGTCATTTAGCGGTGTTGTTAAGCCCCGATCCACAGACTTATCCACAAGAACTGGGGATAACTTCTGGCCGAACAGCCCGGCATCTAACCTCAATGTGATACCGCCAGATTGTAAACCAGCAGCCATAAAAAAAGCCCCGTCACCGCAATGACAGGGCTTTTGTTTGCCTAAGGTTTTTGGTTTGGCTTAGTGTGCCACTTCCACTTTAGAACCTTTGCTTTGGCCTATGTCAGCCAGCAATGCATCAAACCAAGGCAGATCAACATCGAACGGCTTGCCGCCTTTAATACGAGGGAACTCAATGGCACGCAATACGCCACCTTGGTCTTCATCATGACCAATAACACCCGCTTCGCGGCGGAATGCACATTCAACCGCCAAATCGGCACATGACTTGATCAGGCGTATGTCAGCGGCATTAGCGGCGGCGGCACGGGCAAAGTAACCGGATTTTTGGATCAAGGTTTTTTCTGCACCTAACATGTCAGCAAATTGCTCGCCAAACCATTTGCCGGGATTGACCGCATCCAGCTTGACGTGACCGAACGCATCGCGCGGCACTTCTTGGCCTTTGGCTTGCATTTCAGCCACAATGGACTCAACGCCCGCACCTTCAGACACAAAAATGTTGACGCAATCGACCGTGTCCATCACTTCGCGCAAACGCGCCGCTTCGGCGGCAATATCAATATTCATTTCTGGCAGGAACACTGCGTGTACTTCAAAAGCTTTGCGGTTCAAGCCCAATTCAGGCAACCATTCGGAACGGTCCAGCAGCTTGCGGTATTCAACGGCAGTGGCGGCGGTCAGCCAACCACAGCTACGCCCCATCACTTCATGGACAATCAACATGCGTGGATTGGCATTGTTTTCGGCAACCACGTTGGCAAAATAACGGGCGCCTTGCTCAGCGGCAGTCCATGCTCCTAATGATTGTTTGATAGGGAACACGTCGTTGTCAACGGTTTTGGGCAAACCAATAACGGTCAGCGGGTAATTGTTACGCGCCAAAAATGCCGCCAAATCGGCTGCGGCGGTGTTGGTGTCGTCGCCGCCAATGGTGTGCAAAATATCCACACCATCTTTAATCAGTTGGTCAGCCGCCACTTTTTGTGGGTCTTGGCCTTCTTGCACCAAACCGCGTTTGATGCAATCGGCGACGTTGGTCAGCTTAACCCGGCTATTGCCTATTAAGGAGCCACCAAAATGCTGCAACAAACCCGCTTTTTCACGCACTGTTGCAGTAACAGGATAAGAATCGCCCAATAACAAACCTTTGTAACCACTACGGTAACAAATAATTTCAATGCTCGGGTCAATTTCGTTATAACGTTCGATCAGGCTGCCAATCGCGGAGTTAAGGCATGGTGCCAAGCCGCCTGCGGTAAGAATCGCAATCTTTTTGGGTTTGTTCATAAGAGTTTGGTAGGAGGTTAATAGTTAAATAGGTTTGCTGAATGCTGTTTATAGCGATGTGCAACCGCCAATCTGGCATTATCTAAGCCAGCTGGCAAAGCCGCAACCAGTAAAATTTTATCATACTGGTTAGCTGGTTGGGGATTTAAACGGCACGGTGCGAACATCTTCTTCACTGTGGTGGTGACTGGGTAGCGCCCAAAAGGCATAACAGGAATTGAGCGTTATTGCCACTTCGTGCGCTGGCATTTACCCCCATCATGAAGCCAAGCAATTGGAAAGTGCGCCGGCACAACGCCTGTCTAGGCATAGCCTGTGTTTGTTGCCGTTAAAATAACGGGCTACAATGCACATTACCCGTATCATTTGATGATAACTTAGGAGGTGGACATGAAAGCCACGATAGTATTGGATGATGAGTTGCTGGCGAAAGCACTGGCACTGACTCATTTACAGAAAAAATGCAGCTCAATAAATGTGTTTGGTCATTTGTGCTTGTCAGCATCCTTACATAACACCATAACAATAAAAACATTCAACACCTTGAAGGAAACAGCATGAAACACTTAGTTTTTTTAATCGTTTTGCTGGTAAGCACCAGCGCTTTTGCCAAAGACACCAAAGAAGATGCCAAAAATGAATGGCATAACACCACACTGTCTGATGACACTATTGCAAAAATTCAGGCGGCAAAACTGGATTATAAAAAATGCGTGATCGATGAAATGCAAAAAGGCGGTTACCTGAAAATGGATACCCGCAATGCCACCGATGCGATTATGAAGCAATGCGAGACGGTATTGGGCAAAATGCGCGAGGTTTATTTGGCGGAGAAAATCCCCGAGGTGGTGGCAGACCGCCATTTGAAACAAATGCGTATGGAAACCACCCGTAAAGTGTTGCAAAACCTGATGTTTGCCGAAGCTGCGCGTAAAGCGGGCCAACCTTAACTTGACACAGGACGCAATGCCATCATGAACACTGTATATTCCATTGACTTATCCATTGTGCCGACCACTTTCGATTTATGGCATGTGTGCCTTGCCGGGGCAGTGGCGGTGCTGGCAATCCTGCTGATTGTGCTGTTGATCAGCATGGTGTTACTGTTGTCGCGCCGCAGCCAGGCCGCGTTTTCTGCCGCTGCCAACCCCGCCAGTGCCGCCCCTGAACCGGTGGTGAAGGTGGTTGAGAAATTCGTGGAAGTTGAAAAAATTGTCCACGCGCCAGCACCAGAACCGATTATCTTAAAAGAAGCCAGCGCCGATGCCGCCCTGCAATTATTGGGGCTGCTACAAAAAGAGGCGCGTTTTATCGACTTTATTAAAGAAGATATTAGCCAGTTCAGTGATGCCGATGTCGGCATGGTGGCGCGTGTTGTCCACGAAGGTTGCCATAAAGCCATTTTGGGGCATTTTACCTTGGCGCCGGTGAAGACCGAAACGGAAGGCCAATCCGTCACAGTGCCCGCTGGTTTTGATGCTTCGCAGGTGCGCCTGACCGGCAATATCGTGGGTGGTGCGCCGTTTACCGGCAAGCTGATACATAAAGGTTGGCAAGTGACGGATACACGCCTGCCCAAACTGACCCAAGGCTACAATGCGGCGGTTATTGCCCCGGCTGAGATTGAGTTATGAGTTTATTTGACCATTTAAAAAAAATTCAGGACACCAAGCCTGAAGCCAATACGACAGAGCCACGCCCTATCCCAGAAACGCCCGCCCCAGCCGCTTCGTTTGCGGATGCCCCGCAACCGGTAATGGCTGAGGTGCAGGCAACTGATATATCTGCCGCCCCTGTGCCGTCCGTGACACCCGTGGTTGCACCCATAACGCCTATCTCCGGCAATCCTGAAGCACAGTTTGGCGGCAAACGTTTCTCAGTCGGCATTGACTTGGGTACTACGCATTGCGTGTTGTCTTATGCCAATATTGATAATATCGACCCGCTGGATTTTAGCCAACAAGTGATGGGTATTCCGCAATTGACTTCGCCCGGCATGGTCGAAGACAAGTTGCAATTGCCGTCGTTTTTGTACCAAGCCCATGCGGCAGAATTGGCAGAGGGTTCGACCGCTTTGCCGTGGACGGGCAAAGCGGAATTTTTGGTGGGTGAGATTGCCCGCAACTTGGGCGGCAAAACACCTATCCGGCTAGTGTCCAGTGCCAAAAGCTGGCTGTGCCATACCGGTGTTGATTGCAAAGCCGCTATTTTACCTGCTGAAGCCCCTGATGAAGTCACCAAGATTTCCCCCTTCCAAGCATCGGTAGCCTATTTGCAGCACCTCAGCGATGCCTGGCATAACCTGCATCCTAACGCACCGCTTGCCGAGCAGGATTTGGTGATCACTGTACCGGCCTCGTTTGACCCGGCCGCCCGTGAACTGACCGTGGAGGCCGCCCGTGCGGTCGGTTTGCAACAGGCCATTTTGCTGGAAGAGCCGCAAGCTGCGTTGTACAGCTGGATTGAAAAAAACCGCGAATGGCGCAAACAAGCCCGCTGCGGTGACATTATTTTAGTGGTGGACGTGGGCGGTGGCACAACCGACTTGTCTTTGATTGCCGTCACCGAACAACAAGGCAATTTGGAACTGACCCGTGTCGCGGTGGGTGACCATATTTTGCTGGGCGGTGACAATATGGACTTGGCGTTGGCCTATACCGTCAAAGCCAAGTTGGAACAAGACGGCAAACGGCTGGAGCCTTGGCAAATACAGGCGCTCACGCACAGTTGCCGTGATGCCAAAGAGAAAATTTTCACCGTTGCCGATGCCGACAACATCCCTATTGTGGTCGCCAATCGCGGTTCATCGCTGATGGGCGGCACTTTACGCACGGAATTGACCCGCGACGAAGTCAACCGAGTGCTGGTGGAGGGCTTTTTGCCGGTGGTGGCAGTCAGTGACAAACCGATCAGCCGTACCCGCGCGGGTCTTAGGGCAACCGGTTTGCCCTATGCCCAAGATGCCGCCATAACCCGCCATTTGGCGGCGTTTTTGTCGAAACAGCAACATGCCACAGCGGATTTATCCGGTGTAAACCTGCCCGGACACGCAAGCTTTTTGCATCCCACAGCAGTGTTGTTTAATGGCGGCGTGTTAAAAGCCCAAGCCTTGGCGGAACGCTTGATGCAGGTGTTGAACACTTGGCTGGCCAACGAACAGGCCCCGGCTGCGCGTTTGCTGGAAGGTGCCGATTTGGATTTGGCGGTGGCCCGTGGCGCCGCCTATTATGGCTTTGTTCGTAGCGGCAAAGGTGTGCGTATCCGTGGCGGCACAGCGGCCTCTTATTATGTCGGCATTGAAAGTGCCATGCCAGCCGTCCCCGGCTTAGCACCGGAAATAGAAGCGTTGTGCATTGCCCCGTTTGGCATGGAAGAAGGCACCGAAAAGACCTTGCCGGACGACGAGTTTGGTCTGGTGGTGGGTGAGCCGGTGCGCTTCCGTTTTTTTGCTTCCAACACCCGCCGCGAAGATACGGTAGGGACGCGTTTGGATTATTGGCATGAGGATGAGTTGGCAGAGCTGGCAGAAATTGAAATCACCCTGCCGGAAGAAGGCCGCAAACCCGGCGAGGTGATTCCGGTGCATTTATGTTCCGCTGTCACTGAAGTGGGTACATTGGAATTGCAAGCCGTGTCACAAAAAGACGGCGGACGCTGGAAAATAGAATTTGATGTCCGTGCCGGTGAAAATGCTGACTATGCGTGATTGGACAATAGTAAGCGATAGGCTATGACCGACGCTGCCACTAAAAATCCACTGGGCGCACTTAGCATCCTGACTTCCCTGTTTTTTATATGGGGTTTTCTCACGTGCCTGAATGATATCCTTATCCCGCATTTAAAAGCGGTGTTCACATTGGATTACGCGCAAGTGATGTTGGTGCAATTTTGTTTTTTTGCCGCTTATTTTTTGTTGTCCGCACCTAGCGGCAAGTTGGTGGAAAAAATAGGCTACCAATACGGCATTGTCATTGGCTTGGCTGTTGCCGGTAGCGGCTGCCTGTTGTTTTACCCCGCCGCTGCCTTAAGGCAATACCCACTGTTTTTAGGGGCTTTTTTTGTACTGGCTTCGGGCATTACTTTGTTGCAAGTGGCTGCCAACCCTTACGTCACCCTGCTGGGCAACGCAGCAACCGCTTCCAGCCGCCTGACCCTCACCCAAGCCTTCAACTCCCTAGGGACAACCTTGGCCCCTTATTTTGGTGCAGCCTTTATTTTGGGCACTACGGTTAAAACGGCGGATGAATTGCAGCGCTTGGATGCCGTGCAATTGGCGGCTTACCAAAGCGCCGAAGCGGCAGCGGTGCAGACCCCTTACTTACTACTGGCAGCGGCGTTGTTTGGCCTGGCGTTTATTTTTATGGTGTTGCGTCTGCCGGTTATCCAAAAACCGGCTGATTCCCCACGCGGCGTAAAAATTTGGCAGCATCGGCATTTGCTGTTGGGTGCACTGGGCATTTTTTTATATGTCGGGGCGGAAGTGTCCATCGGTAGTTTTTTGGTCAGTTTTTTGACCGAAACGGGCGGACTGGCACAACAGCAAGCCGCCCAAATGGTCTCGCTTTATTGGGGCGGTGCCATGCTGGGGCGGTTTGTGGGTGGCGTCGCCTTGCAAAAATTTAAGCCCGGCAAGGTACTGGCGATTAATGCGCTGATCGCCGCCACACTGCTGTTGCTGACCCTATTGGGCAATGGCAGCTGGGTGGTATGGACTATTTTGGCGGTTGGCTTATGCAACTCCATTATGTTTCCCAGCATTTTCTCGCTGGCCTTGGTCGGTTTGGGCGAACATACCGGACAAGGCTCGGGTATTTTATGCATGGCTATCGTGGGTGGTGCCATTGTGCCGCTGCTGCAAGGTGGCTTGGCTGATGCGGTGGGTATCCAAACCGCGTTTGTGTTGCCGCTGTTGTGTTATGTGTACATTGCTTATTATGGCTGGAAGGGCGCGGTGGTATCGCTTAAATAACACACCAAACTAAGCTGGCTTTGTGTTAAATAGACTGTTAATTATAATCTATTGACATCGCTTAAACATAAAGGCCGCAGCTCGGGGTCTTCTCCAAGTTTGGGGTAATTTTGCCAGTGTTTCCTGGTTTCCTTGGTTAATATTAAAATCATGTTAAATTCCAACCGCTTATTTGGTTCGACACGGGGTGTCACCGTAGCAATCATATTAGCCATGCTGATGGCGGCAGGCATTGTTTTCACCGCACAGCTGTTTTTTAAAGACTTTTTTTTTATCGATGATGCCCAAATCGCGTTCTTGCCTTTTTTTAAGGAAATCGGGCGCATCATTCTGAGCGGTCATTGGCCAATATTGACCACCCATACTTTTTTGGGTGGCAACTTGTTGGTTGACATGGTTTTTTCTCCTTTTTCGCCGCAATCCGTGGTCACTGGCCTGCTGGCGACACAAGTCGAGTCTTTCCGGTTTGCCGCCAATTTTTTGGCGTGGCTTAACATCACCTTGGTGATAGCAGGTGCTTATTGGTTGGGCAGGACATTAACGATAAGACCCAGTTATGCCATGCTGCTGGGTTTTCTGGCAGCCACCAATCCGGTTTTCCTGTTTGTTTTTTCTGCTTCATGGTGGAACTTCGCGTCCGCGTTTGCTTGGTTCACCGTCAGTATGGCGGCGTTCATGCAGTTTCGGCTTACACCAACGGCTGGCTATTTTGTCACCGCTGTCGTGTCATCCTGCTTTTTGTTTGCTTCTGCGGGCACACACATGCAGATAGCTTATTTAGTGGGCTTTGGTGTTGTCCTGTGTATCGACTACGTTGAGCATAAAAAGTTTCAGCGGATGTTTACTAGCTTGCTGATTGGTGTTTGCGCGGTGTCAATAGCCGCTATCCCGATCATGGCGGAATACGCGGTGAACGCCAGCCTGGTCGAACGGCTCAGCGACTTCAATAATGTTGGCAACTTTTTGGTACCGTCATGGGGCAGCATTGTTAATGCCTTCAATCCTTTTTATGGGGCGTACATCCATTGGTTTGGGGGCTATAGATTTATCTCGTTATCTTTAGGCTATGTTGGCATCATTGCGGTTATTATTTTTTTTACCGACAAGAAACCTACTGAGTACCCTAAAAATTATAAGATAATCGGTGTGTTGATTTTATTATTGTTGGTGCTGGTCTTTTCATCCAGCCAATTCGGCCCGACCCGATACCCGTTCCGGTTTTTGCCTGCCTGGGCTTTGATGGTGACTGCGCTCATGGTTTATCATATTGAAAAGTCAATATTTATATTATCATCTAAAAAATTATATTATTTTATTGGCTTTATCGCCTTCGCCACCCTGATCCAATTGTTCTCCGCTGATAATGCCGTGTTCACGTTAAAAAACATAATTTTTTGCGTGGTTTTTATTTTGTTGTCAGCGGGCCTGGTTGTCTGTTTCTTTAAATTAAACGGGCGGCAAAAAAATAACATTAGCGTGCTTGGCTGTGTGTCTGTGCTTGCTTGGGTAGGGATGCTGGCGCAAAACCACTCGTTAGGCAAAGTCTATTTGGCTCACCACAAACATTTGACCGAGCAGGTCACCGGATTGGATGGACAGGACGGCCACTATGCTTTGGTGCTGTCACCTGACCACGTACACCCCCATATTGATTTTTCAGATTTAGGTTCGGCGATGTTTTTGCTATATGGGCAGCAAACCATAAAAACCA
Organism: uncultured Methylococcaceae bacterium; assembly: GCA_903945605.1. Classification (GTDB taxonomy): domain Bacteria; phylum Pseudomonadota; class Gammaproteobacteria; order Methylococcales; family Methylomonadaceae; genus Methylovulum. The sequence continues at coordinate 42,042 of CAJAWH010000006.1, forward strand.
TCAATGGCTATAGCCCAGTGTTTCATAGGGGTGTCCGTCAATTGTTGCCGTTCCCGACACCGCACAGCCTTTTCAGCCAAGATGCCACCTTAAGGAGCATTTGCCAGCCTTCCGGCCTAAAAAGTGATGTCTTTCTTTATCAGTTATTGGACATAGGGCGTATTTTTGCTTGGCAAAACCATATAACACCAGAAATTGCCGTGCTATTGGCCCAAGCTGGGCTAAAAATAACGCCCTATCCCGTTCCCGGCAAGGTCTTGATCACGCCAATCAACCCACACCCCGTTGAGGGGTCGCTGACCTACCAATCGGCACCGGGCACGGTTAGGCATGATACCGAAGATGGCATGATGCATGAGTGGTTTAATGTGGACAAGGTGGACACGGAACGGACGTTGGTTTTTTCGCGGGTATACTGGCGTGGTTATCATGCCGTGATCGATGGTCAAGAATATGCGGTGAGCGCTTATAAGGATGCCTTGGTCAAAGTGACTTTGCCTGCGGGTGTGCAAGGCCGATTGCATTTGTACTATGAACCTGTTTCTTGGCAATACACAAAGTGGTCTTTGTTGTTTGGGGTAATCTTGGCAGGCGGCATAGCTGCTCATTTGGCCCGTCAAAAAAAGACACGGAAGTGATCGCACAACCCGTACACATGAACCTCATTTCAATCATCATCCCTGCCTATAATGCCCAATCGACCCTCAATGATTGCCTAGGTTCTGTGTTGCGGCAGATGAAACCGCACCACGAACTTATTGTTGTCAATGACGGTTCAACCGACGATACCGCTTGGCTATTGGAC
>CAJAWH010000007.1 GCA_903945605.1 uncultured Methylococcaceae bacterium
GCCCATGACGAACAAATCTTGCCGCTGATCCAATATTGGCTGCCGCATGTGCACATCATCAGCCCCACCGACCTGCATGAAGCGTTGATGGGCAAACTCAGCAACTATTTGGCACAACAGGCTGTGCTTGCCAAAAAATGATACTTATCGGGTTAAGAAACCAGTAGACCAAGCCCCAACCCAAACACCAACCATGACTATATTCACCTTTAAACTTAACTTGCCTAACTTTACGGAGCAACTGAGAATTATGAAAAACAATGCCTTAGACATGATAAACAAAGAAACCAGCCGTTTGCTGGGCGTGCAGTCAGATACGCTAAAGGAAGCAATGAAAATTAAAAATTTATTTGCACAATATGCCGCTAAAAATGAAAAAACCATCGATATTGCAGAGCTTGAGAAATGGATAGGGAATCTTGAGAATGAACGGCAAAAGCTGGACAAGCTGGAAATGGTGTTGGCGGTTATCGGCACCATGAAGGCGGGCAAGTCAACCACGATCAACGCTATTGTCGGCATGGAAATTTTGCCTAACCGCGAAACGGCCATGACCACCTTGCCAACCCTGATCCGTAACGTACACGGGCAAACACAACCCGTCCTGACAATTAACAAAGTCCAGCCCCTGCAAGAGCTCTGCAAAGACATTGCCAAAAAACTGCAAGGCATGAAAGAGCCAGCCCTAAACCAAATTAATCTGCATGGCATAGCAGACGGCAAAACCTTAATCCACCACCTGATTAAAAACGGTGGCTACCCGTTTGCCACGCGCTATGAAGGTTCAGAAGCCATTTTTGAGTTTCTCAAGCAACTTAATGACGTGATGCGCTTGGCAAAAGACAAAAACATCGCTATAGAACCACCTTATCATGACTATGAAAATGTAGAAGACCTGCCGGTTATCGAGGTGGAATTTTGCCACCTTAGCGGCAATGAATCCTTGGCACAAGGCAGTTTGGCGATTTTAGACACGCCGGGCCCCAATGAATTTGGTCAAAGCGAGGCCTTGCGGCGGGTTTTCGAGAAGCAAATGGAAAAAGCCTCAGCTATCTTGCTGGTCACCGACTTTACCCAAATGAACACCAAAGCTGACGAAGAAGTCCGTAGTGAACTGGGCAAAATAGAAAAACACTTATCAAAAGACCGCTTGGCAGTGGTGGTCAATAAATTTGACCAAGCCACTAAAAACAGCATGTCCAAAGAAGCCGTCAAAGAGTATGTGGCGAGCAAGTTGTTGGCTGGAAAAATCGAGCCCAGCAAAATTTTTCCCGTTTCATCGTATCGGGCTTATTTGTCCAACAGGGCGAAAACCGCTTTACTGCATAATGGAAAACTGCCTGACCCTGAACAAGAACCTTGGGTTGCTGATTTTGCCAGCCTCGCTTTTGGGCCGGTTTGGGAAAACGAGCTTGATGATATTGCTGGAGTAAACGCCAGAATTGAAAAGCTCTGGACAAACAGCCTGTTTGCCGAGCCCATTGACAAGGTGATTAAAGAAGCCCATGCCACAGCGGCCATTAAAAGCCTGGATTCGGCACTGACAAAACTGTCTTTTTACAATGATGAAGTGACAAATGTACTGAAGCTTCGCTCTAGTTCAATGGGGAAAGATATCAAAAAAATTGATGAAATGCGAAAAAGCTTGCAAAGCGATATAAAAGAATGTGAAAAGGTTGGGCAAATGACCCAAAAAGTAACAGACGACTGCCTGAAGCAATTGCAGCAAAGAATGGGTGAAATTATGGAAAGCCAACAAAAAATTACAGGGGAAACCATTAAGCAATATTTCAATGAAGGCAAGGAAATAGAAAAGTCACAGATTAAAGAAATGTTGGAAAATGAGCTGAAAATGCCTAAGCCTCTGGGCGGATTATTTAATTTTTTGGGTATTGATAAAAATCCCAACCAAGAGCAGCGTAAAGACAACATTCGTGAAGAAGTTGAGCAACGTTTTGACCCAAACTCGCCCAAAATTAAATTTTTCATTCGCTCAGAAGCTGAGCAATTGATTAGCGACATAAGCAAAGATATCGCTACTCTTTTTAATGGGGCAGACGAAATTTTAAACCAAGCTGCGAACCAAAACATCCAGGAAGCGACTCAAACCATTTCGAAACAAATTAACAAATCAGTTGGCGACACCCTTAAAAAAGCACAAGAAAAGCTGAAAAATGAGGGCATTAAAATAAATTTCAGTTTACCAAACATTGATTTGGCGATCGAAAAAATTGATTCGTCCAACTTGTTTTATGCGAGTTATCAAGAAGACAAAGATAAACCCGATCCTAAAGTGGGTGAAGATATGATCTCAGAGCTTTTACACTGGATTAACCATGATTGGGGATGGGTAGAACAAAAAGATGTACCAGTATTTTACGTTGACCTTGACATCATTAAAAAGAAAATCATCGAACAACTACAAAAACAGGCAAAAGGGGTTTCTAATCAAACCTATGAGTATTTAAATGGCAAGTTCCAACCAGAAATAGATAAGCATCTGACAGCATTGGCAAGGTATTTGGAAAACTATCACGGCGTACTGGGTGATGCTATCAAAAACAACGCACTGGATATCAACAGCAAAACTGAATTGTTAAATCACATAAATGAGCTGCTAAAAACGCAGCGTGTTATTAATGATGACCTTAATGCGGTCAAACAGGCCCAAGAAACAAAAGGTGGACAACAATGACAACACGCCAAGTCACCACTAAGCAGCCAAGGTAGCCCGTATGCAGCGTAGCGGAATACGGGACGAGGATGCCACGATGCCCCGGATTGCGCTTCGCTCCATCCAGGCTACTTTGCTGTAGTCGCCAAAAAATGACCGGAACGGAACAGTATGTGTGTGCCACCAACAAAACCCTATTTTAAGTACACTTGCCCCGCCTGTGGCTGGAGCGTGGTTATCAAACAGCGCAGTGATGCCATTATTGCGCCGCGATCGTGCCAACAATGCGGCAACGGGGCTTTAGAAGTCACGCGCACATCTAGTCTGATGGGTAAATTGGCGGATTTGTGCCGCTTTTAATTAGGCAATAGGAGCAAACGATGGCATTGTCAACCATAGAGCAACAAGTGCGGGCCAACATGCGGGGCTTGCCATTGGACAAACAGCAGTCGATCTTAGATTTTAGTTTGTTTTTAGTCAATGCGCCGGCTAAAAAACCAGCCCAGTCAATGGCACGGGACAGTGCCTCTTTTGCCGTGACCAACCCTTAACTTTAGTGACCCGCAACCGCAATGACTTTATCAATTTTTCTGACCTGCAACTGGACAACTGGATTTTAGACTGATGGATAATTCACCGATTTTATTTGAAAACCTCACCCGCGCTCATCCGCAATTGACAGAAAAAGCTTTGGTTGATTTTGTCAATGGCTTGGAAGTGATGGATGACCATATTCGCTTCCGTCAATTGACCGATAGCCATTTTGCTGGCCGTTTATTGGGCTTTGTGAGCGGTGAAAGTGCCAAACGGCAACACGCCATAGACCAAAATGTTGCCGCGTCACTGACTACCGTGTCAACGTGGTTGCAATGCCTGCAAAAACTGCAATTGCACAGCGATTTGGCGGTCACCAAAATTGCCCATAAACTCTCCGAAACCCGCCAAGGGGTGATGCGTTTGCAGGCGAGGCACGAGGCGCTCCGGCAAGATGTCGATGAGTTATTGCTGGCAATGGATGACATGGATAAAAATTTCAGCCAATTGTCGTTACGCATTGAACAAGTTAATGACGGACGCTTGGCAAGCCAGCAGATGGACGCGGTTTTTAGCAAATGGCAAGCGGGGCATTTGCAGCATTTTCCGGTAGTGGCGCGTTTGTTTTTAGTGTTTGATGAGTTGTATTGGGGCGATTTTGGCAACTATTGTCGGCAATGTGGCTGGCAACATCGGGAGATAGCACGGCTTAGCCAGCAAGTTAAGGATAACAGCCTTGTCCAACTGAAACAGGACTGGGCGCAAGCAAAACTGCCGACCGCTTATGATTGGCAAGGCGATACACGCCAAAATTTGCAGGGCTTGGCAACGGAGCATAACGGACTTATTGCTTATCTGACCGAGGATGCCGGGGATGTTGTGATGCCTTTGTTATGGGGGCTAAACCAATTGGCGGACAAGCCAGAAAAGGCTAACCTGTCGGTTAATAATCGGATACCGTTTTTTTTGACACCGGAAAATGCCATTAACCGTGTTAGCCATGATTTTGAGGTGCGCTATGCCAGTATCCAATAGAGTGGGCTTGGTTTTGTCGGGCGGCGGGGCCAAAGGCGCATATCAAGTCGGCGTACTACGCTATATGGCGGAGAGCAATATGGCTGTCGATGCGGTGGCGGGGGCCAGCATTGGCGCACTCAATGGGGCGGTGGTTGCCAGTGCCGCTAACTTGACCGAAGCCAGCGCGCATCTGACTGAGTTATGGCAAGCTTTGACGGCTGAGTCGCCGTTAAAAGTCAACAAATGGGTGGTGGCTTCTTATTTGGGCTATCTGTGCCTGTTGGGTACAAGCCATTTATCGCCGCTGTTGTCGGTCGCCAAAAAAGCCTTGGCATTGCAAAAAATTGTTGATTTGGGTGCTTTGGATGATTCGCCTGTGCGGAAATTGCTTGATGCCTACACCTCACCGGAAAAACTAAGTAAGGGCTTGCCGCTTTATGTCTCTATTTTTGAGTCCGAGGACACGCTTCATACCGTTGTCAACACTGTAATGGGTATGTTGGGGTTAGCAGACACCACCCCGTCAGAATTCCGTCATGTGCAAATGTGTCCAGAAGCTATCCAGCGTGATGTCATTTTGGCTTCTGCCTCTTTGCCTATACTGTTCGCTCCGCAAACCATTGATGGCAAGCGTTACCTGGATGGCGGCATAGGCGGTTGGCTAACCGCCCAAGGCAATACGCCCATTGGCCCGCTGATAACGTCGGCAAACTGTAGCCACATTATAGTGACCCATTTGGGGGACGGCAGCTTATGGAACCGTCATGATTTCCCCGACACGACCATTTTAGAGGTCCGGCCTAAAACGCCAATCACCCAAGAATCAATGGTGCAGGACATGCTGAATTTCAAGGCCGACAAAATCAACCGATGGATTGAGCAAGGCTATGAAGATGCCAGCCGCTGTATCGGTAATGTCAGCTACGCTATCAAGCAACAGGCAGAAGCCAAAACAGCGCAATCACTACGCGATGCGGCGGTGGCTAGCTTAGATGATGGCTTTCATATTGGCTAAGCAAGCGGGGTTGAAATGAAATTTTTTATCGCTCTCGAATCCGGTGACGAAGACCATGCTTGTGGCGTGGCAGCGCGGCAGGCTATGCGGTTGATGGTGCGTATGTTTTTTGCCGAGTCGTGTCGGGTTGCTGCACCCTTCGGCTTTGATCGTCGGTATGGCCCGCGCCTACATCAGCTGTGCGTTACCTGAGCGAAGTCGAAGGGCAGTTTACTTGGACAGTCCGGCAAAAAACAACGCGTAGCCGTGGCTTCGGCTACGCTCAGCCAACGCGCTGTGTAACCTCAGTGCTATTGGTTGAAGGCGGGGTGGGTTCTGGCTTTGGCTGCTCTGGCACTTGTGTTAATTTGGCAAAAGTAATACTAATTGGGTATTGCTTTTTAAGGGTCACTATAGAGGGAGCCGTAC
>CAJAWH010000008.1 GCA_903945605.1 uncultured Methylococcaceae bacterium
AAAGTTAGCCGCAGCACGGATGGCGAGGAAGGAAAGACGGCTAAATAATGTGGAATTGGCGGTGTGTCAGCCCCTGGCTAACGCCGCATAATTCCATTGTTCGTGGAGGGGCGAAGTCCAAGTTCATCTGAAGCATTACATTAGCTTCTTGGCTGCCCATCCACTAAGATTTTTAACGTTTGACCCGGCCGTAAGCCTTTAGCCAAAAGGTCGGCGTTGGATTTATGCAGTTCACTTAACGGCACATTAAATTTTTTCGCAATATGGGTAAGGGAATCGCCTTTGCCCACCGTGTAACGGAGCAGTTTGATGGTCGCTGTGGAACTGGCCAGTTGTGGCGTGTTGGCTTTGCCCGGCAATTTATGGTTGGCTACTGCCAATACTTTGTTGATGGTTTTGCTATTATGCTCAGGGGTGGTTTTTCCATTGGCGACTGTTTTGCTTGTTGTTTTTAGTGCTGTATGGGTCACTAAAGGTACTGGGTTTCGGGTGGCGGCCACCGCAGCGGGCACTGTCACCTCTGTGGCATGGCTTTGCTTGGGGTTGGTTTTTTTGCTGGCGGCAATCGGGTTGCCCGCGACCATCAGGGGAATAGCCGATTTTTTTGCGGCCAATGGGGCAGGGCTATTACTTTTGCTAGGGGTGGCTGGCAAGAGTAACGTCATGCCGGAACGCACGGTAGCGGTAGGCAGCTTATTCAGGGCTTGTAGTTCTTTAATGCTAGTATGGGTTTTGCTGGCAATGGTATTTAAGCTATCTCCGCGTTTGACGGTATATTTTGGGTTGGCGGAAATGGCGCTACGGTTGCGGGCGGCTTCAGCTTGCTTGATTTTTTCTTGCTCACGGTTTAATCGGGCGAGTTGTTCCTGTTCCCGCAATTTTTCTTGCGCTTGCGCTTGTTCTTGTTTGGCGGCCGCCATGCGTTGTTCGTAGAAGAATTGGTTGATGTCCAGCCTTTCATCAAACGGCAGTGATGCCAAATTGGTTTTGAACAGTTCTGCCTTGTCGGCAGGCACCAATAACCGGTGCGGGCCTTGCGGCGCAGTGCAAGAGCGGTTGAAGCCCGGGTTGAGCTTTTTGAATTTTTCCAACGGGGTATGTGCCAATTGGGCGGCTTTTTTTAAGTCCATGGGCGATTGGATGTCCACCATTTCCACATAGGGTTTGTTGGGGATGTATCTCAAATCGATGCCATATTCTTCAGCATGGGCAAAAATTCTTGATATGGCCAATAGTTTTGGCACATAGTCTTGGGTTTCTTCAGGCAAGTCGAGCGTCCAATAGTCTGGGTCCTTATAGGGTTCGTCAATTTTTTCGATAGTCCTTTTGACTTTATTTTGTCCGCAGTTATAAGAAGCAAGTGCAAGCAGCCAGTCGCCGTCGAACATTTCGCTCAATTCTTTCAGGTAAGTGGTGGCTGCCTGGGTGGAGGCGTAAATGTCACGTCGTCCGTCATACCACTCGTTTTGTTCAAGGCCATAGTCTTCGCCTGTGCCGGGGACAAACTGCCATAGCCCGCTGGCATCGGCCTTGGAATACGCATCGGGTACGAAAGCGCTCTCCACAACCGGTAGCAAGGCCAGTTCGCCGGGCATGCCTTTGGCCTCAATTTCGTCGAGGATGAGGTATAAATAAGGTTCTGCCCGTTGCTGGATAATGGCCAGTGATGCCGGATGTTGCAGATACCAATCAATGGCACGGTCAATGCGGGGGTGCTGTATTTCTGGCAATGCATAGAGCGAAAATAGCCGCTCCCAAACGGTTTCGTATTGGTCCTTGGTGTTGTTATGATGGTTGTTGAGTTTAAGTTTGTTGCCGCCGCTGTGGGGCGGGTAAAGCCCTTCGTCATTGGCAACGGGAGCATCGTCGGCTGAGCTTAAGTTTTCTTTAGGTGCTTCTGAGCATCCTGTCACTAACAGGACAAGCAAAACTAAAAAGTGATTAACTAGCCTGTTAAAATTAACATGCGTCATCATAATGGGCCAAATGATCTGTTCTGCGTGAGGATGATTTAAGTATAACGCGTTTTATTTTAATGTTATACATTAACGTATGATTTATCGAGCATAATTAATGAAACGAAATTTTCTGTTTGCCTGTTACCAAACCCCAAGAGGCAAGCTGTTGCGGGATTTGGAATGCCAATATCTGCAAAAATCAATTACTGTGAGTTGCCAGCAGACAGTTCTGCAGATTGGGGGATTGGGTTGGGAGCATGAATTTGTTGATTGTTTGCTCTATAAAAACTATACAATCTTGGATGCCAAGCACTTGGGCTGTGCCCATGCCAGAAAAATACAGGCCAAAGCTTACCG
>CAJAWH010000009.1 GCA_903945605.1 uncultured Methylococcaceae bacterium
CCAGCAGACAGTTCTGCAGATTGGGGGATTGGGTTGGGAGCATGAATTTGTTGATTGTTTGCTCTATAAAAACTATACAATCTTGGATGCCAAGCACTTGGGCTGTGCCCATGCCAGAAAAATACAGGCCAAAGCTTACCGGTTGCCTTTGCAAAGCGATAGCGTGGATATGATTATTGTGCCACATTTGCTTGAATTTGATGCGTTCCGTTTTCAGACTATGCGCGAAATTGAGCGGGTGCTAAAGCCTGAAGGCATTTTTTTGGCCTTAAATTTTAACCCTTGGTGTATGTGGATACGCTGCCAATACTTATGGGACAGGCATCTGGCCGATTCTTGGAAAGGCCATTTTATCGGTCGTCCGCGTATTTTGGATTGGCTTAAGCTGTTAAATTTTGAGGCGGTGCAATCTTCAGATTTTATGCTGGAGAAGGTGGTCACCCGCAATGGCAAGTACATTGCCAAAGGCAACCCGATTGCCTCAACTGCTTATGCCATAAAGGCCATCAAGCGGCGCTACAATTTAATCCCGTTAACGCCAGTGGCGGATGCTAAGCACCGTCTGGTTATGGCAAACAGTATGAGCCGCACGGCGGCGCAAAACAAGCAATATGACTGAATCCGTTATTATTTATACCGATGGTGCCTGTAAGGGCAACCCTGGCCCGGGTGGTTGGGGGGTGTTGTTGCGCTATAAAGGTGCCGCCAAGGAATTGAGTGGCGGCGAGGCGCTCACCACCAACAACCGCATGGAGCTGATGGCGGCTATTGCCGCACTAGAATCACTAAATCGGCCTTGTCGGGTGGAGCTTATCAGCGATTCAAAATATGTCCTGCAAGGTATCACTGAATGGCTGCCCAATTGGAAAAAGCGTGGCTGGAAAACTGCCGCCAAAACCGCTGTCAAAAATGAGGATTTATGGCGTCGGTTGGACACTGCCATGTCCGGTCATCAGATTGAATGGAAATGGGTCAAAGGCCATTCCGGTAACCAAGGCAACGAACGCGCCGATGCTTTGGCCAATGTTGCCATTGCTTCGTTGGGTAACCGCTAGCCCCAATTTTATTTTTTGCTGTCCAACAGGGTTTTCAAGTTGGCAAACGGGTTATGTTTTGCCTCCGGTGCTGTGGCTTTGGCGGTTTGGCTGCTAATGCCATAACGGGTTTCTTCGTAACGCTGATGCTCGTTGTCGTGGCAATAAAGGCAGAGCAGTTCCCAATTGCTGCCATCGGCAGGGTTAAAGTCATGGTCGTGGTTTTTATGGTGCACGGTCAATTCAGCCAAGTTTTTATGGGTGAATTCCCGTGTGCAGCGCCCGCAAATCCACGGGTACATTTTTAATGCCTGACCGCGATAAGATTGTTCCCTTAAGGTTTGGTTGCGCCTCGCCTCGGCCACGATCTCGTTCAGTTTGGTTTTGTCGGTAATGGTTTTTTTCTGGGGCATAGTTTTCACTGGGCTGATTGGATTACTACCGGAATCATAGCCGATTTTGTAGCCAATATCACTTGTAAATGCGTAAAAATTACCCGTACAAGGGAGGGGGCGAGAGGCCACTAATTAGTTATAACCCTGCGGGTTTTTGGTCTGCCACGCCCAAGTGTCAGCCACCATGTCATCCAAGCTTTTTTCCACTTGCCAGCCCAGTTCCTTTAAGGCCAAAGCAGGGTCGGCAAAAAACTCGGCCAAGTCGCCCGCTCGTCTGGGGGCGATTTTATAATTGATTGTTTGTCCCGTCACCCGCTCAAAAGCACTGACAATTTCTAATACGCTATAGCCTTTGCCCGCACCCAGGTTATAAGCCTTGCAAGCGCCACCGCTGAACAAATCGCCTTGCAAGGCGGTAATCGCCTTAATATGCCCTTTGACCAAGTCCACCACATGAATATAATCGCGGATACCGGTGCCGTCAGGGGTAGGGTAGTCGTCGCCAAACACTGACAGTTGCGCCAGTTTGCCAATGGCGACTTGCGACACATAAGGCATCAGGTTGTTGGGGATGCCGTTGGGGTCTTCGCCGATCAGGCCGCTGTCATGTGCACCGATGGGGTTAAAATAACGTAGCAGGGCAATTTTCCACGGATTTTCCGCTTGCGCCAGTTGGTCAGCGGTGGATACATCACGCAGGATGTCTTCAACCATCGCTTTAGTGCGCCCATAAGGGTTGACTGCCGCCATTGGGAAATGTTCGACATACTGGGTGGAAGGCGGTTCACCATAGACGGTTGCCGAGGAGCTGAACACCATTTGTTTGACGTTGGCTTGCTGCATGGCTTCGATCAGTACAATGCTGCCGTAGACGTTGTTTTCAAAATAACGTAAAGGTTGCTGGCAAGATTCACCCACGGCTTTAAGACCGGCGAAATGGATGACTGTGTCGATGGCTTGTTCTTGGAAAATGACGGTCAGGGCGGCTTTGTCACGGATATCGGCTGGGTAAAATTTTAGGGTTTTGCCGGTGATTTGTTGCACTCGTGCCAGCGATTCGTATTTGCTGTTGCACAAGTTGTCGACAACCACCACATCAAAGCCTGCTTGCAGCAATTCCAGGCAGGCATGGCTGCCTATGTAGCCTGCACCACCGGTCACTAATATCGTCTGCTTGTTCATGTTTTCCTCCGTCAGGTTTATTTGTTGATTTTGAGTTTTAATAAATGCACGCGGCGGTTATCGGCGCGGATCACTTCAAAGCGCAGGTGGTCCACCACCAGTATTTCGCCTTTTTTGGGCATGTGACCCAGTTCGCCGACAATAAAGCCGCCGATGGTGTCGTATTCATCTGAGGCGAATGCGGTTGCAAAATAGTCGTCAAATTCTTCAATGGGCGTTAACGCCTTAATCATGTATTCAAATTCATTACGCTGGATGATGTAGCTTTCATCATCGTGGTCGTCATGTTCATCTTCAATTTCGCCGACAATTTGCTCCAGCACGTCTTCGATGGTGACCAGGCCGGAGGCTTGCCCGTATTCGTCGATAACGATGGCCATGTGGTTGCCATTGGTGCGCAATTCTTTCAACAGTACGTTCAGGCGTTTGCTTTCGGGTACGATGGTGGCGGGGCGCATGATTTCTTGCACCGTGGCAATTTTGTTTTGCAGCACCTGCGCCAGCAAGTCTTTGGCAAGCAATACGCCGACCACGTTGCTGCGGTCATCGGCGATCACCGGATAGCGGGAGTGGCAGAATTCTATGACTAGTGGATAAATATCAACTAGATTAGCATGTTGTGGCACGACCACCATTTGTGCACGGGGTATCATAATGTCCCTGACGCGCATTTGCGACACTTGCAGCACGCCTTCAATCATTGATAAGGCATCGGTATCCAATAGACGCTTTTCACGCGCTTCCCTTAATATTTCCAACAGGTCATCAAGGTCTTGGGGCTCCCCAGTCAGTAAGTGGGTGATTTTATCAACCCAGCTTTTCTGTGGGGAGTGTCTACTAGGAGGTTGGCCGTCGCTCATGGGGTTGTCACCTGAATATAAGGGTTTTTGATGTTTAAGGAGTGGAGGATGCTGATTTCTTTGCTTTCCATGAGGTCTGCTTCATTATCGTCCAGATGGTCATAACCCAGCAGATGCAATACGCCGTGGACAATAATATGTGCCCAATGGTCTGCCAAGGGCTTGTGCTGTTGTTGGGCTTCGTCCTGCAAAACCGGCGCACAAATGACCAGATCACCCAGTAGGTTTATGGGCATGTCTGCCATGCCTGCGAGTGCTTCGGGTAATTCAAACGGAAAACTCAAGATATTGGTGGGGCCTTGTTTTTGCCGGTATTGGCTGTTTAGCTCGGCGCTTTCTTCAGTATCGACAATACGCACGACAATTTCAGTGTCGTGGGCATAGTCAGCCAAGGCGGCATCAACCCATTGCTGGAGTTGCTTTAGCGCGGGCAGGTCGGCGCATTGGCTTGCCACCTGAATGTCCAATAGGTTCATAAGGCAGATTTTGCCGATTGTTCGTAGGCTTCATAGGCCAGCACAATACGCTGCACGAGCGGGTGGCGGACGACATCGCGGGCATTAAAGAAGGTGAAGCTGATGCCTTCAATGTCTTTCAGCACTTCCAGCACATGGCGTAGCCCGGACATTTTTTCGTTGGGCAAGTCAATCTGTGTGACATCGCCGGTGACCACAGCGGTTGAGCCGAAACCTACGCGGGTCAGGAACATTTTAATTTGCTCGACCGTGGTGTTTTGTGCTTCATCTAAGATGATAAAGGCATCGTTAAGTGTCCGCCCGCGCATGAACGCCAATGGCGCCACTTCAATGATGCCACGGTCAATCATTTTTTCCACCCGTTCAAAGCCCAGCATTTCGTATAAGGCATCGTACAGGGGGCGCAAATACGGATCGACTTTTTGCGCCATATCGCCCGGCAAAAAGCCCAGTTTTTCACCAGCTTCGACGGCGGGGCGCACCAAAATGATTTTTCTTACCCGCTCGGTCTGTAAAGCTTCTATGGCACAGGCCACTGCGAGATAAGTTTTACCGGTACCGGCTGGCCCGACACCAAAATTGATGTCGTGGGACATAATTTTTTTAAGGTATTCCTGCTGGTTGGGGCCACGGCCTTTGATCAGGCCAAACTTGGTTTTGATCGACACCAGAGGCGGGCTATTGCCAGGGGGGGCATCATTGAGCAGTTGTTCAATCGAAGCATCTTGCATGGCAAGGTGAATGGCTTCTGCGGTCAATTGCTCTTGGGCGGTGCTGTCGAATAATTTTTGCATCAGCACACAAGCGGCCTTTACGGCAGGGTCTAGTCCGGTCACTTTAAACTGATTGCCACGGTTGGCAATTTCCACTTGCAAGCGGGTTTCTATTTGCCGCAAATGGGTATCAAGCTGGCCGCAAAAATTGGATAACCGGTGGTTGTCGTCGGGAATTAAAGCTATTTCCTGTGAAATCATGATGATGCTTTATTGCTGGGCGGTTAGTTGTGCGGCATTGGCTGCTACCGCCGCTACCATGCGCCCGCGTAATGAGTTGGGTTGGGCTTCGGTGATCAGCACATCGACAAATTGCCCGGCAAGTCGTGGGTGACCAATAAAGTTGACCACCCGGTTGTTTTCGGTGCGGCCCTGCATTTGCAGTGGGTTCTTTTTGGACGGCCCTTCCACCAGTACTGTTTGGACGGTATCAACCATGTTTTGGGCAATGGTCATGGCCATGCCGTTGATAAGGCTTTGGAAGCGTTCCAGCCGTTGTTTCTTGACCGCCATAGGCACGGTGTCCGGCAATTCGGCAGCGGGTGTGCCGGGGCGAGGGCTGTAGATAAAGCTGAACGACAAGTCGAACCCCACTTTTTCGACAAATGACAGGGTTTGTTCAAATTCTTCATCGGTTTCACCGGGAAAACCAATGATAAAATCGGAAGATAGGCAAATATCGGGACGTACTAAGCGTAATTTTCTAATGATGTCGAGATAATCGGATTGGCTATGACCGCGTTTCATTTTTTTCAGGATGCTGTCCGAACCGCTTTGCACCGGCAAATGCAAATGATTGACCAATTGGGGTATTTCGGCAAAGGCTTCAATCAAGCTGTCAGTAAATTCCACCGGATGCGAGGTGGTGAAACGGATGCGGCCGATGCCGTCAATGGCGGCGACATAATGCAACAGCAGGGCAAAATCAGCAATATCGCCATCATCCATCACACCACGGTAGGCATTGACATTTTGCCCGAGCAGGTTGACTTCGCGCACACCTTGTTTAGCCAAGGCGGTGATCTCCGCCAACACATCGTCTAGGGGCCGGCTGATTTCTTCGCCGCGTGTGTAAGGCACAACGCAAAAGGTACAATATTTGCTGCAGCCTTCCATCACCGACACAAAGGCTTTGGGGCCTTCGGCACGGGGTTCTGGCATGGCATCAAATTTTTCGATTTCAGGAAACGAAATATCGACCACGGGGCGGTGTTTGTCACGCACTTGGTCAAGCAATTGCGGCAACCTGTGCAAGGTTTGCGGGCCGAACACCATGTCAACAAAAGGCGCGCGTTTTTGTATGTCCGCGCCTTCTTGGCTGGCGACACAGCCGCCCACGCCGATAATCACATCGGGGCGTTTTTCTTTGATGATGCGCCATTGCCCCAGCGCCGAAAAGACCTTTTCTTGGGCTTTTTCACGGATAGAGCAGGTGTTGAGCAGCAGCACATCGGCTAGCTTGGGGTCGTCGATCAATTCAAAACCGTGCGAAGCGTTTAACACATCACGCATTTTGTCAGAGTCGTACTCATTCATCTGACAGCCATTGGTTTGAATATAAAGTTTTTGTGCCATAGTTCCGTTAAGTGTTTTTAAACTAAATTGTGCCGATTATTCAGGCAAAATTTATTGCTAAGCGTATCCGCCATTGGTTTTCATTATACCTGAACGTGAAATTTACGCTAATAGCCGTTAGGGTAACTGATTTTATTGGCTTTGCCGGTCAAGTTTGCGGTAGCTGATGGCTTCACCCAAATGCACTAGCCCTATTGTCTCGCAACCCGCCAAATCGGCAATGGTGCGGGCCAGCTTTAAAATGCGGTGATAAGCACGGTTGGATAGGCCAAATTTGTCCATGGCTTGTTCCAGCAGTTGATGCCCTGGCTCTGACAAGCCACAAAACTGTTTGACCTCATTAGCGGACAACAGGGCGTTGGCCTTGCCCGCCCTAGCTAGGGCAAGGTTACGTGCAGCAACCACCCGTTGGCGGATTTGGGTGCTGCTTTCTTCGCCGCCGGGCGAACCTTTGCGTAAAATTTCATGGCTGACGCGTGGCACTTCCAAGTGCATGTCTATCCTGTCCAGCAACGGGCCGGATATTTTTGCGCGATAGCGAGTGACTTGCTCGGCTGTGCAATGGCAACGTCCGGAGGCATCACCCAGATAGCCGCATGGACACGGGTTCATTGCGGCAATCAGTTGGAAGCGGGCGGGAAAATCAGTTTGCCGTGCCGCCCTAGAAATGGTGATGTGTCCGGTTTCCAAGGGTTCGCGCAGCACTTCCAATACCTTACGGTCAAATTCGGGCAGCTCGTCTAAAAATAATGTACCGTTATGGGCCAGTGATATTTCGCCCGGGCGCGGATTGCTGCCCCCGCCCACCAGCGCGGCTGCAGAAGCGCTATGGTGCGGGGCGCGGTAGGGTGGCCTTAGCCAGTTGCCGACATCCAAGCCTTGGTCACTGATGGAGGCAATGGCTGCTGTTTCTTGTGCCTGTTGTTCGGTCAGTTTCGGCAGTATGGTCGGCAAGCGCGAGGCAATCATGGATTTGCCCGTGCCTGGCGGGCCAATCAGCAATAAGTTGTGCGCCCCGGCAGCGGCAATTTCACAAGCGCGTTTGACGTGGTACTGCCCTTGCACATCGGCAAAATCCAAGTCAGGATGGTGTGCGTGGTTAGCGATATGCTGATATTCGCTGGGGATCAGCTGTTGCCCGCATAAATGGGCGCAAACTTCCAACAAATGGCTGGCGGGGATAATTTCTATGCCATTGACTAATGCCGCTTCGGCAATATTTTGCCTCGGCAAAATCAGCTTGCGTCCGTTGTCACGGGCTTGTAGGGCAATTGGCAACACGCCTACAATCGGGCGCAATGCACCGCTTAATGACAACTCGCCGATACATTCGTACTGGTCTAGCTGCTGGTTGCTGATTTGCCCTGAAGCGGCCAGTATGCCCAAGGCAATCGCCAAGTCGTAACGCCCGCCTTCTTTGGGCAGATCCGCCGGGGCAAGATTGACGGTGATGCGCTGGGCCGGAAATTCAAAATGGGCATTGATAATGGCACCACGGACGCGGTCTTTGCTTTCTTTAACGGCGGCTTCCGGCAAGCCGACAATGGATAGGGCGGGCAAGCCATTGGCGACATGCACTTCAACCGTCACCAGCGGCGCTGCAATGCCGGAACGGCCCCGGCTATACAACACCGCTAACGGCATGGAGGCGTAATGGGGCGGTAGCCGTCAACTGTGTTTGCCCGCAGTGCCGTCAAAGCCATTACAGTTCGACTTGCGGATCGCCCGGTGATTGCGCTGCAGTGATGTTTTGTTCCATTTGGGCGACGCGTTTTTCCAGTTCTTCCAGTTTGGAGCGGGTTTTGGCCAACACCAGTTTTTGCACTTCAAATTCTTCGCGGGTCACTAGGTCGAGTTTGGCTAATGCACCTTGTAAAATGGCATGGAAGTTTTTTTCCATATCTTCTTTTAAATGGTTTAATCCGGGCGGGATTGCACCGGCTAAACGGTTGGCAATATCATCAATTGATTTCGGGTCAAACATGTTGGCTTCTCTGGTTAGGGTATCGGAAAAAAGAAACGCCTGGACAACGGGCGCTCCGGTCAGGCGGTAGGCATAAACGCATGTTCACGGCATAGTTGCTGTGAATCCGTGGCACTTAGCGGTAACTGGGTGAGGTTGCACAAATAAGCATCCTCATGGGCGATAAAATTGATACAGCTGTGGCAGACACCAAAACTTTTGGCATTATTGGCCTTTTGCAATTCAGCCAAGATAGCACCGAGGGCGGTGTCGATATCACTAAATTGTTGTTGGGCCAATGCTTGTTCCGCCATTTTAAACACATCCAAAGGCTTGGTGTCATGCAGCAGTTTTGCGCCAGCGGCAGATAACGCCAAATGGACGACGCGGCCATCTTTGCTGTCCGGATTTTTGGTCAGATAGCCTTTGCGTGCCAGCACTTGTATTGATTGCGATATTGTGCCTTTGGTCAGACCCAAATATTCCGCCACGGAGGCGGGGGTGTCGCTAAAGCGGTTGCAAACCGCCAAATATTCCAAGACTTGGATATGCACGGGCTGTAAGCCAAGAGCGGCAAATATTTTACGTTCTTCCGAACGTAGCAGATTGCTAATGCGCTCAATAAGCCTAAATGTCAATAACACGTCCATTTATAATGAAAACGCCTTTTTAAAAAATTCCGGTTGGGCCATTGCTGCTTTATGGATATCGGCATTGTAGTATACGGTATCGAAGGGTTTGTCAAGGCAATCTTGTTCCCTAAAGGCAGGCAATGGGTTTTTTGCAGCCAGCGTGGCGCTCCACCAACCCGACGGGTACAAACATTGCGGGAAAAACAAGGTTTGCAAGTGGCTTAAGCCGGAGTTGCCCATGGCTGCCCGCATGTCACCAATCAGTTTAAGATGGAACAAGGCCGACTCGCTTTGCTGCACTAATATACCGTTTTCTGACAAACAATTGAAACAATCACGGTAAAATGCCTCGCCAAACAAACCTTCAGCGGGGCCTACCGGATCAGTGCTGTCAACAATGATAATGTCAACCGAATTGGGCGCGGCATCTTTGACCCATTTGATACCGTCAATAAATTTTAATTCGGCGCGAGGGTCGTTATTGGACTCGCACAATTCAGGGAAATAAATTTCCGCCAAACGGGTGACCCGTTCATCAATGTCGATTTGCACAGCCTGTTCAACAGTGGCATGTTTTAATACTTCTTTTAACGTGCCGCAATCGCCGCCACCGATAATCCAAACCCGTTTAGGGTCGGGGTGGCTGAACAGGGCAGGGTGGCTCATCATTTCATGGTAAAAAAAATTGTCGCGGGTGGACACCATGGTGCAGCCGTCAATCACCATCAAGTTGCCGAAGGTTTCGGTCTCATAAATTTCCAGAAATTGGAACGGAGATTGTTCCTCGTGCAATTTTTTCTTGATTTTTAGGGAAAATGCAGATTCGGCACCGGGCACTTGCTCGGTGAACCATTCGGATGGGTTCATGATGGGATTCCAGAAAAATAAACGGATAAATAAAAAGCCATTATATTAGAATTTGCCCTATTTTTGGCATAAATACCGAGTGGAACATGAATTTGACTGCAGATAAAACTTGGACAACGGCACAATCCGCGCAACTGTACGCCATTGAAAACTGGGGCGACGGCTATTTTTCCATTAATTCAAGCGGCCATGTGTGTGTACAGCCCAGCCAAGGCCAAGCCGTGGCCCTGGATTTGTTTGAAATTGCCGAGTCTTTGAAAGATAAGCAATTGTCGTTGCCGGTGCTGGTGCGGTTCACTGATATTTTAAAAGACCGTGTCACCCGTTTGGACAACGCCTTTAAAAAAGCCTGTGCCCATTTGGGCTACCAAGGCCATTACACGCCCGTTTATCCTATTAAGGTCAACCAACAGCGGCAAGTGGTGGAGGGTATTCTGGCGGCTGACAATATCGGCCTTGAGGCTGGCAGCAAACCTGAGTTGCTGGCGATTATGGCCTTATCCAAACACGGTGTGGTGGTGTGTAATGGCTACAAAGACCGCGCCTATATCCGCTTGGCCTTAATTGGCCAGCAAATGGGGCTAAAACTGTATTTGGTGATTGAAAAGCCCTTGGAATTGGAGCTGATCATTGAAGAGGCCACCCGTCTGGACATCAAGCCGAGCTTGGGTGTGCGGGTACGGCTGTCCAGCATCAGTGCTGGCAAATGGCAAAACAGCGGCGGTGAAAAATCCAAATTTGGCCTGCACGCTTACGAGGTGCTGCAATTGCTGGAGCGGTTAAAACGGGCTGATTTGCTGGATTGCCTGCAACTGATGCATTTTCACATGGGTTCGCAAATTGCCAATATCCACGACATTAAAATTGCCCTCAAAGAAGCGGGGCAGTTTTATGTTGAACTGCACCGCTTAGGCGCAAAAATCAAAGTGGTCGATGCCGGTGGCGGTCTTGGGGTCGATTACGACGGTAGCCGTTCGCGCCGCGAATCGTCGATCAATTACAGTTTAGATGAATACGCACACAATATTGTCCGCAGTTTTGCCGATATTTGCGCTGAAAAACAAGTGCCACAACCCGATATTATCACCGAATCCGGCCGTGCTTTGACCGCCCATCATGCCGTGTTGATCACCAATGTCACCGATATAGAATCGGTGTATAGCAATGAATCGGCATTACAGCCCTTGCCGGAAGCTTATAATTTGGTTGAAGGCTATCATGATGCCCATTTTTTGCTGGCTGAAGCCCGCGCCAAATTTGCCCGTGACAAACTGGGCATCACCGAACTGGCACAGGCAGAAAACAGCTATGCCATCATTTGCCAGCAAATCCACAGCCAGCTTAACCCCAACAACCAAAGCGAGGCGGAGATTTTGCAAGAACTGAACGAAAAGTTGGCGGACAAAATATTCTGCAATTTTTCGCTGTTCCAGTCATTGCCCGATATATGGGGCATCGACCAGATATTCCCTATTATGCCCATCCACCGTCTTAATGAACAACCCACTTGCCGCGCCGTCATCCAAGATTTGACCTGCGATTCGGACGGACGCATCGACCAATACATAGAAGGGCAAAATCTGGAAAAAACCTTGCCTATCCATCGTATCAGCAAAGACGACCATTATTTGATCGGGTTTTTTATGGTCGGCGCGTATCAGGAAATCTTGGGTGATATGCATAACCTGTTTGGTGACACCCATTCCATCAACATCAAGCTGGACGATCAGGGCTACCATTTCTATGATTTGCAAGAGGGCGAAGATGTGTCCGAATTGCTCGACTATGTGCATATCAGCAGTGCGGAATTGATGGTGGCTTATCGCGAAAAACTGGCCAATAGCTCACTGAGCTTGGCACAACAACAGTTTTGTGAGCAAGAATTGTTGGCGGGTCTTGGCGCTTATACTTACTTAGAAAAATAACCCAGAAAAAAAACACGGAGCAAGTACATGAGGGCAGGCATGATAGGGTTGGGGGCAATGGGTCTAGGAATGGCGGCCAATCTTGCCGAAGCGGGCTATTTGGCGGCGGTGTACAACCGCACCACCGCCAAAGCCCACGACTTTGCACAACCCTTGGATGTGGTGGTTTACGAAAAACCGGAACAATTGGCGGCCCAAGTGGACATCGTGCTGCTGTGCGTATCGGCGGACAACGACGTGTTGTCGCTGGTGCAAGCCATTGCTGGCAGCATTAGGCCGGGTTCGGTGGTGGTGGATATGTCAACGGTCAGTAGCGAAACCGCCGTGCAGGCAGCAGCGTTATTGGAGGAACGGCAAGTGGCGTTTTTGGATGCCCCCGTGTCCGGTGGCGTGGAAGGGGCCAAAAACGGCACCTTGTCGATGATGGTGGGTGGCGATGAGCAAGCATTGGAAAAGGTGCGGCTAGTGCTTGAGGCAATGACCGCAAGGATTATCCACATTGGCCCTACCGGCACAGGGCAAGCGACCAAAGCGGTCAACCAAGTGATGTGTGCGGGCATTAATCAGGCCGTCACCGAAGCTTTGGCTTTTGCAGCGGCACAACAGCTGCCCATGGCACAAGTGCTGGAGGCGGTTGCCGGTGGTGCGGCGGGCAATTGGTTTTTGGACCACCGCGGCGCCAGCATGACTAATGGCGTGTTTGCCCCCGGTTTTAAGCTGGCCTTGCACCATAAAGATTTAAAAATTTGCCAAGCTATGGCAGAACAGGTGGGTTCGCATTTGCCCCTGACCGATGCCACGGTTCTGGCATATCGGCAATTAATGGCTGAGGGTTTTGGTGAAGAAGATATTTCCGCTTTGTATCGGCTGAAGCATCTGGAATAGTAAGCGGCGCAAACATAGCTGCTTGCACCGTTGATGGTTTAGGCACGGTAAAAACCAAGTACAGAAAAATCAGTATTTGCAACTTAGCCTTGCATGACTGATTACCCACTTAATCCTTAATGGCGTGTTTTCTGTTGTACAGGATTGATGAAAGCACCGACAAGCCGATCAACACCGCGCCGATCAAACCGGTCACCACTTCGGGTACGGGGATAGTCATGCTCAGCAGCATGATCACCGCCAAGGTGCCAATGGCATAATGGGCGCCGTGTTCCAAATAGACAAATTCATCTAAAGTGCCTTTACGCACCAAAAATACTGTCAGGCTTCGTACAAACATGGCACCCATTGCCAGGCCGAGCATGATGATGATCACATCTTGGGTGATGGCAAACGCACCGATGACACCATCGAAAGAAAACGAGGCATCCAGCACTTCCAGATAAACAAAGCTCATCACCCCGGCTTTTTTGACTGCCCCGGCCAGTTGTCCGTCGCCTGTTTCGTCATTGTCAAACAAGGCTGCCATACCATCCACCAGCACATATAAAATTACCCCGGCAATGCCGGCCACCAAGGCTTCATGTTGAATAGCCACGGGTAGCCATTGGTGCGATGACAACAGCAGGCTTAATGCCAAGATAATGCCAATGGATTCCAGTTTGCCTAGACCAGCCAATTTTTCTTCCAGTTTGCCTAGCCAATGCAATTCTTTGTCGGTGTCAAAAATAAAGGAAAAGAACACCATCAATAAGAACATGCCGCCGAATGCCGCGATTTGCACATGTGATGCTTCCAAATGTTTGGCATAAGTGCCGGGGTCTTTTAAGGCCATTTCGCCTACCCCGACAAAATCAATGCCGGTTGCCACCGCAACAATGGCAATTGGGAAGAGCAGACGCATACCAAACACGGCAATCAGAATTCCCCAAGTCAGGAAGTATTGCTGCCACTTGTCATCCATACGTTTTAACACCGCCGCATTAACTACGGCGTTGTCAAACGACAAACTGACCTCAAGAACCCCTAAAATCAGGGCGATGACGGCCCCGGTGATGCCCGCCCAAGCAAAGGCGGCTGCCAAAGCAATAACCGTGACAATGACAGAAAGTCTAAAATGTTGCATAGTTAACCTGTTAAGTAATAGTGATTTGAGTATTTAAGCCTGTAACCGCTATTAAAGCAAATTTCTGGGTTGTTATAAAACTAAGCCTACATGATGAAAAGCGTGCCGGTTCACGGTAAGATAGTCAGTTTACGGATAGTCAAAGCCATTTGGGTGTCACCCTATAGCCTATAGGGGCTAACTGGATTTATGCTG
Organism: uncultured Methylococcaceae bacterium; assembly: GCA_903945605.1. Classification (GTDB taxonomy): domain Bacteria; phylum Pseudomonadota; class Gammaproteobacteria; order Methylococcales; family Methylomonadaceae; genus Methylovulum. The sequence continues at coordinate 13,889 of CAJAWH010000009.1, forward strand.
GCAATCCATGATCTAGCGGCAACTGGATTAATCATACAAGGGTGGTTGGATGACACTGGAGGATTTGTACAATAAACGCGGGCAAGACGGCATAAAGGACTGCTTCCGCAGCGATGGCTATATTCAGGGGGTGCAGCTTGCCTGTGATGACCATAGCCGCGTTGATATGGCGGCTGTCCCCCCTTTTCTCCGTACCATCCTTATCACCGATGGCACGGTGACCAAGAGCCTGGAAGCGTACTATTGGGAACCGGTGGTGGTGGAGATGGATTTTCAGCATAGTGTCATAACCACCCAGAATATTAACTGGTTGTACACCACTGCTGGCGAGGAAATTTTGCTGCGCGGGGTGCAATTGCGCGGCGCCCATTCAGGCAATGGCTATGCCACGGCCTTTTCTGCCATTCGTCATAAATTGCTGCCGGAAAATTTATGTCAGGGTTTGTTGGCGGGGTCGTTGGGGATTGGCATGTTGATTAGGGATTCTGGGCTGGAAACGTACCGGCAAATTTTGGATGTTGGGGTCAAACGGCAAAAGCTTGGCCAGATCAACAGCAAGCTGCCCCCCCAGCCCTATGATTATGTGTTTAGGACATATCGCATTTTTATTGCCCATGAACCGGTCATCATCATCACCGAAAGTTTTCCTTGGGCATTATATGTCTGATGAGCCGGTAAGCTGCTGCGCCATTGGACAATGGCGATAGGTAACGCGGTTGAGTTTGTTGTAACGTCTGTAATTGCTTATCATGGGCAACCATTAATGTCTTATATAAATTTTGTTTGGGGGTTGCGTGGATAAGCAGGCTGCATTTTATGCACTCGATTTTGATGGCGTTATTTGCGATAGTGCCAGCGAAACCGGCATCACCGGTTGGCAGGCGGCGTGCACACTTTGGGATGATATGCCTGAACAAGCGCCCGATGCAATCATCAATGCTTTTTTGCAGGCAAGGCCGATTATTGAGACCGGCTATGAAGCCATTTTGACGGTGCGGTTACTGTACTTGCAGGCATCGGTGGGTGACATTTGCAACAACCGTGGCGAGCGCTTCACAAAGCTGATGCAAAGCCGAGGCCTTACAATTGAGCAACTAAAAACTTTGTTTGGACAAACTCGGGATGCTTGGATAGCGACGGACCCGGTACACTGGACGACAATCAACCGGCTGTATAAGGGGATTGCAGAAAAACTGCAACACCTTGATCCACAAACTCCTTGGTATATTGTCACCACCAAACAGGAACGCTTTGTCAAAACCATCCTTGCCGCCCATAGCATAGCCTTGCCCGAATCGGCCATCTATGGCTTGGACCGCAATTTAAGCAAAGCCCAAGTGTTGGAGCAGTTGCTTATCCGTCATCCTGATCGTGCCTGTCATTTTGTGGAAGACCGTTTGCCCACACTGCTGGCCATTAAAGACAACCCAGCCTTGACCAAAGTCAATTTAATGTTTGCCCTATGGGGTTACAATACCCCGGAGGATAAAGAACAAGCGCGGCGGCAAGGATTGCGGTGCATTGCCTTGGATGACTTTTTGGCGACAACAGCTAACGTGACACCTTAAAATGCCGGACAGTTTTTGTCCACTTAACTATTTTGGGCCAGCCAAGGTAAAGAAAATGGAAAAGATAAAAGTACTGTTTGTCTGCATGGGTAACATTTGCCGTTCGCCGACGGCGGAAGCGGTTTTTGCCAAGCTGATTGAAGAGCAAAAGCTCAGCCATTTGTTTTATATCGATTCTGCCGGCACTCATGCCAGCCACAGTGGCGAACCGCCAGACACGCGCTCCCAGCGGGTGGCGCAAGAGCGCGGCATTGATATGTCGCACTTGCGGGCCAGAAAGGTCATCAACGGCGATTTTGAAGATTTTGATTACCTGCTGGCGATGGATGATGATAACCATTCGATTTTAATGAATGCCTGCCCCGAACACTATCGGCATAAAATCAAATATTTTCTGGAATATGCCCCGCATTTGGGGGAACGTGAAGTGCCAGACCCGTATTATTCCGGCCTGCACGGGTTTGAAAGGGTATTAGATATGGTTGAAGAAGCCGCCAGTGGTTTTTTGCAATCGCTGCAAGCGGTCGGCAAAGCATCCCATTGCATTGAGGAAAAATAGTTATGGCCATTGTCACCAACACCGTCGCGTATCTGGACGGTGACACCGTACTGGAAGCTTTTTTTGCAGTGGACGATGCTATTGATGGCATCCGTCCGTTAGTCCTTATTAGCCATACTTGGGCTGGCCGTGATCAGTTTGTTGCTGAAAAGGCGATACAAATGGCGGAGCTAGGCTATGTCGGATTTGCCGTCGATATGTACGGGCAAGGGATATTAGGTACCTGTGCCGAAGAGAATGCCCAACTGATGCAGCCTTTTATGGATAATAGGGCAAAGTTGCAGCAGCGTATGTTGGCGGGGTTGAATGCCGCCAGACTGTTGCCATGGGCCGATGGCAATAACAGTGCTGCAATGGGCTTTTGTTTTGGTGGTTTATGCGTACTCGATTTGGCTAGGGCAGGGGCTGACATTAAAGGAGTGGTCAGTTTCCACGGATTGTTAGGTGCGCCACAAAACAGCCAAGGCAAGCCCATAACAGCCAAAGTGCTGGCCTTGCATGGGCATGACGACCCTATGGGCAAGCCTGATCAAGTGCTGGCCTTTGAACAAGAAATGACAAACGCTGGCGTAGACTGGCAAATTCATGTGTATGGCAGCACTGTCCATGCCTTTACCAACCCACTCGCCAACAACCCCGATTTTGGCACGGTATATAACGCTAAAGCCGACCAGCGTTCATGGCAAAGTATGAAAAATTTCTTACAGGAGCTGTTCGGTTAGTTTAAAACGTATCAATTAGACAGGGTAAAACGTAGCTATCGATAAGCATTTTTAATGCGTGTTCATCATTTTGAAATAAATTTAAGTTATTTTTGGGATTCTTTTGCTTAAACTCTACTTAATTAGGATTCCATCAATGTTCAGTTTTAAACTAAAGCAAACAGGCTTAGTTGCGTCTTTTGCTCTTTTCGCCGCCGTAAATGCCGCCCAGGTATTTGCCGCACCCTCTGCTGATCCTGTTGTGCTGACTTTCTCCACCGTGGGCGATTCCAGAGAAGACCCTTCTTTCCCAGACCCTAGCGTTATCAACAATGCACAAATCGGTGTGGGCAATTGCCAAATCACTTCTGGTGCAGGCTTAAACCCTAACCCTGGCCTGTCAGGTCAAGATTGCAAATGGTTGCAAAACACCGCCGCTTTGTCGATGATCTTGGACAACATCCACAGCCAAAAATCAAAACTGTTGTTTTTTAACGGTGACATGATCATGGGTTATGGTAAAGCGGGTGTTCCGGTTACCCGTAACAAGACAGGTGTGAGTGAAGTGGCTATTGCCAACCCGCAAGTATCTGATGTAATTAACTCAGACCTGATGCAGTTCTACAAACAATACGGCTTCTGGCGCGGTATGGTTGCCAATTTGATGGAAGGCGGCACTTATGTGGTGCCTGTGCCTGGCAACCATGAAACACAATGTAAACGTTGTGGCAAAGCGTCGCAAGTTGAGAACGAAAATGCTTGGCGCGACAACATGGGCGATTTGATCCTTGACACTGCCCGTTTCACTGGCATCGTAGGTTCAGCACCACAAAACTTTAGCTTGGGCAACTCGCCTGTTATCAACGGTCCGGACAACATCACCACCGACCAAACACAATTGAGCTATTCATTTGATGTTGGCAACGCCCATTTTGCCGTAATCAACACCGATCCAGTTGGTCATGACGGTCATGCCCCTACTGCATGGTTGACCGCCGATTTGGCAGCTGCCCAAAGCCGTGGCGCAACCAGCATGTTTGTGTTTGGTCATAAACCAGCCTTCTATTATAGCTTTGTTGGTGCAGTGCCAAGCAGCACCGCTTCATTAAACAACAACGACGCCTCTGCTGCTGAGGCCTTTTGGGATGTGATTGTCAGCCATAAAGCCACTTATTTCAGTGGTCATGAACACATTTACAATGTACAACAATTCGCTTCAACTTCAAAACCAAGCCTTTCAGCCTATCAAGTTATCGTAGGTTCAGGCGGCTCACCGTTTGAAACATCTGTTGCCACCGGCACCGCTTCAGACCGCATGTATGCATGGGCGACCGTGCAAATCCATCAAAGTGGCAAAGCAGTGATGACCACTTATGGCTTCGACCCCACTATGGCAAACCCTGTCCAAAAACTGGCTACATCAGTAGTGCTTAACCGTTAATTGCTTAGGGGGTAGCCCCCCAAGTTGTTAACCGGCCATTAAATGCGTGTGGGGTGAAATGCTTTTGCCCCACATGTTAATATCTGCAAGCGGCGATAACGTGCCGCAACAATCAAATAATTATCAGAATTGCTGATAACATAAGACGCTTTCCGATACTGTCTTCTCATGATGGTCCGGACAGGCGCAACCTATCCCTTTCGTGTCCATACTGTTACCCACTGCTTGTAAAGCCCCATGGCTCACTTTATGTGTGATTATCTAAAATCCATTTCTTTGCCATTATTATTAATGTTGCTGTGGCTGATGGTGGCGCCTTATTCAGCAGCAAACACCGAAAATGGCAACGATAAGGTTTCAAACATCAGCAAAGCCCTGTTACAAGCCAAAATTGACGCGTTGAATGTCCGCGAAGGTTTGGACAGCACGCTAAAATCCAAAACATTGGCAGTTTATCAAAATGCGCTGGAAAACCTGGCCAGTATTGAAACGTTTAAGGCCAAAGCCATTGACTACGAGCAAGCCATTAAGCAAGCGCCCGACAAAACCAAGGCGTTGCAAAAAGACATTGAGCAAGCCGAATTAAAAATTGGCAAACAACCTGCAATGGAAGCCTTTAACACCATTAGAAGCGATGAGCTGGAACAGCGGCTAATTATAGAAAAAGGCAGAATCAGCAATTTGGATGCACAGATCAACAAATTGCAAAATGACCTGATTGTACAAAATGGCCGCTCAAAACAAATACGGCAAGAGTCGGTTGCTGCCCAACAAGACTTGGAAGACAACCAAAAGGCATTGCAGGCATCGGCTAAGGGCGATGCATCCAAAGTGGAGGTCGAAGCGCGGGAGATATTTCTAAAAACCGAGGTTGATGCCAAAACCAACGAATTAAAAATGCTCGAATATGAGTCGATCAGCAACCCAGCGCGGGTGGAACTGCTTAAATCGGAACTTAAATTGTTGGGCTTGCAAAAAAATCAGTTAGTGCCCGTTATCAGTGCGATTGAAGCACTGATTGCTGAGCATAGGGAACAAGAGGCCAGAGTCCTCGAAGACGCCTTTAGCCAAACCGAAAAAGAATTGGCGGGCAAACCGGCTGCCATACAACAGATCACGCGGCAAAATATCAGTTACAGCCGCCAGTTACAAGCGATTGCCGGTAGGATTGACGGTTACCAAGTGCAAAAAAACCGGCTCGATAGCCTGTTTAATGACATGGACAACGAATTTAAAGGTGCCGAGAAAAAAATCAGTTTGGCAGGGCTAAGCCCGGCGTTAGGCAAAATCCTGCGCGAACAGCGCCGCAACCTACCGGATCGTGACCAATATCATCAGCAAACTGAAGCCTTGCAAAACGAGACGGCGTTGACCAGCCTTGAAGAATTTAAAATTGAAGACCGGCAAAAGGCTATAGCCGATAGCGATAGTGCCTTGCAAAACATCATGGACAGCCAAGTTGACGCCAATTTGCCCAGTGACCAACGGCTGATGATCCAAGCGCAACTGCGTATATTGCTGGATGGGCAAAAAGAACTGTTGGACAAGCTGGCCCTAAGCAATGCCAATTACCTGCGGACATTGGGCGACTACGATTTTGCCCTAGAAAAACTGCTGGCACTGGCGGAAAAATTTGCGGTTTTCCTGGATGAACGCCTGCTTTGGGTACCTAGCTCAGAACCGGTTAACGGTAATTATCCGGCTGCCTTATACCGCTCTGTCCGGTGGTTTGTCTCACCTAATAATTGGGGACAATTGCTAAAAGACACGTTTGACACCACGCAAGAATTTCCTTTCCAGTTTTTTGTCATAGCGGCAGTGTGTTTGGCGTTATTACTGGTCGGCAAATGGGTCAGGCGGACTTTGCTGCAAATAAACACCCAGGTCAATAGCTTTACCCATGACCGCTTCCAACTGACCTTAAATGCTATTGCCCTGTCAGTTGTCCGTGTGTTACCGGCACCGGCGGCACTGTTCCTGTTTGGCAAGCTACTGGACAGCAATAGCCAAGCCAGTGATTTTTCAGGTGCCATAGCCAATGGCCTGATGGCGGCTGCGGTGCCACTCTTGTTTTTGCAGTACTTTAAGCTCATTTTTGCTGCGGATGGCATCGCCAGCCAACATTTCTATTGGCGCAAACATCACGTCGCATTGCTTGCCAAACAAATAAGTTGGCTACGTTTTGTCAGCGTACCCAGCATGTTCCTGATCGCCTCCACCAGCGCCACTAAGGTCACCCTGCATAGCGACAGCATAGGGCGGTTTGCCCTGATCATCAATTTGTTAGCCATATCGCTTTTTTTTGCACGCCTGTTGAACCCCTCGACTGGCTTGCTAAAAGAGACCTTAACCAGTGTCCCGGACGGGTGGTTGGCCAAACTGCGCTTCCTTTGGTATCCCGTGCTGATTTTGGCCCCGATTGTGGTCATTGGTTTTGCCGTGGCGGGCTATTATCTTAGCGCCTTGGAGCTGCTGCAAAAAATGATCGCCAGTTGGCGCTGGGTGTTTGCTGCCATTTTTATCCATGCCGTAGTGTTCCGCTGGCTATCGCTGGTCAACCGGCAATTGGCAATAGCCAACGCCAAACAGAAATACCGTGCCCGCCACCAGCACGAAAAGCACGTGGCGGGCAGTGAAGACAGCGTGATTGTGATAGACGAACACCAGGTGGACATCCCTAAAATTAATGCCCAAACCATCCGTCTATTGAATGTATTGATTGGTTTTGGCCTGATACTGGGTTTTGGCCTGATTTGGAAAAACATCCTGCCCGCCTTCTCATTTTTAGACCAAATTGTGCTGTGGCAACACTTGGCACTGGATACAAACCAACAACAAACCGTACAATCAGTCACCCTGACCAATTTATTATTGGCGGGTCTGTATATTTTTATTATGGTGGTTGCTGTGCGCAATTTTTCAGGGGTGATGGAATTGTTGCTGTTCCGGCACTTGGAAATGGATGCGGGTAGCCGCTATGCTGTCAACCAACTGGCAAGATATAGTTTGGTGTCCATTAGTTTTATTGTCGTTGCCAACGAACTGGGCGGCAGCTGGGCGCAGGTGCAATGGTTGGTGGCGGCATTGGGTGTCGGCTTGGGCTTTGGCTTACAAGAAATATTTGCCAATCTGGTGTCCGGCATCATCCTGTTGTTTGAACGGCCGCTACGCATAGGCGACACGGTCACCATCGGCGATGTGACCGGCAAAGTCAGCCGTATCCAAATGCGCGCCACCACGGTTATCGACTGGGACCATAAAGAACTGATCGTGCCCAACAAAACCTTCATCACCAACCAACTGGTGAATTGGACTCTCAGCAGCGCCGTCACACGGGTTACCGTGCCGGTGGGGGTGGCCTACGGCTCGGACCTTGATGCCACCCGCCAAATTATCATGGACACTGTTAAAGCCACGCCCTATGTGTTGGCAGACCCAGAACCCAGCGTATTGTGCCTGGGCTTTGGCAATAGTGCCATCAACTTCACCATTTATGTCTTTGTCAACGAATTTGCCAACCGTTTGCCAGTGACCCATGACTTGCATATCCGTATAGAAAAAGCCCTGCGCGAACACAACATCGTCATACCTTTTCCGCAAACCGATGTGCATATCCGTTATGTTGCCGATAAACCTAACTTGGCATGATAGGTTTTTGGCATAAAAATAGGCTGTGTTGGGTAAGTTTCAGCAATTGCCAATTTAACCTTTAATAGGCGGGTGCAGCTAAGCCCGCTGTTTAAACAAAAAAATCCATAAATTTCTGACATGCTGGCGTAAACTCAGCGAGGAGTAATGCCGGAATGCCTGCAATGCCTGCCAATTTCTGGCGACCCGTTGATAAATATTGCCACTGCCGAACATAAAATCAATAAATCCGCGCATGGCCTGATAGCGGTTGTCCGAATAAGGGAACCAGTTGGGTTCGTCATCCAAGCGGCTGCGGCTGGTCAGTCCGGCGACCGTGTAGGTGAATTGGCGTAAGCCTTCGGCACCGTGATAACGGCCAAAACCGCTGTTTTTAGTGCCACCAAACGGCAACCCAGCATGACCGATATTTTTTAACACATCATTGACCGCCCAATTGCCCACCTGCAATTGACTGGCAACCCGCTGCGCCTTGTCAATGTCGGCACTCCAGACACTGGCATTCAGGCCAAACGCGCTATCGTTTGCCAGTGCAATGGCCTGTTGCTCAGTATCAAAAGCCATCACCGGCAATAACGGCCCAAAGGTTTCTTCTTGCATCACCCGCATATCATGGCTGACATCCCACAGCACCACCGGATATAAATAACGCCCTTCCAGCCGCAACGGCCCAGAAGCTTTTGCGCCTTTAGCGAGGGCATCTTGGTAATGCGCCTCAATAACCGCAAATTGCTTTAGAGTCGTCAAACAACCCATATCGCCCACCGCCCCATGTCCCACGGTGATGGCATGGGCGGCATCTGCCAGTTGTTTGACAAAAGTGGGGTAACATGAAGCTTCCACATAGCAACGCTCAATTGCCGCACACACTTGTCCACTATTGCTGAACGCCCCATACAAAGCCGCTTTTACTGCCCGCTGCAGCTTGGCATCGGCAAAAACCAACATGGCATCTTTACCGCCCAATTCCAGAATGACAGGGATGGGGTGCTGTGCCGCCCGCGCCATTACGGCTTTGCCCGCTGCCACGCTGCCGGTAAAAAAAACCAAATCGGGGCGGGCATCAATCAACTGGGCGCCGGTTTCAGCCTCGCCAATCACTTGTTGCACTAAACCATCCGGCAAATCCAAAGCCGCCAACAGCTGCAAAATCAGATCGCCTATGGGCAAACTGAGTTCAGACAGTTTAAACACCACGCCATTGCCACAAAACAAAGCCGTCAGTAGTGGGTTAAGGGTTAGTTGAAAAGGAAAGTTCCACGGCGCAATAACCGCCACCACGCCATAAGGTCGCCTTTCATAACCCGCTTCGGCGTTAAGGAAAGCCATCGGTGCGGTATGGATGGGGCAAGGGGCTAGAATACGGGCGGCATTTTTTTGGTAATAACGCAATAACGCCAACACCGGATAGATTTCGCCCAATAGCACCTCCGTTTTAACTTTGCCAGTCACCATCACCAGCGTATCGGTGATAGTGTCCAGTTTCGACAAAATAACGGCTTCCAACTTTGCCAAACGTTTGCTACGTTGCGCGGTATCAAGCTGCCCCCAAAGCTTTGCCGCTTGTTGGGTGGTGTCTATAATTTGGGCTGTGTCGGCGGGATGGGTGATCGGGTAGGTGGTTATCAGTTGCCCCGTTAGGGCAGAAAAGGCAGGTAATGTCTGCATGTTTTGCTATGTTGCTGCGGGTTGGGCTTCCCGCATTATAGCAATTTGTTTAGGTAGCCTGTATGAAACGTAGTGCAATAGTGGCACCAATTTGCGGATTCCGCTTTGTTTCATCATGGGCTACTTTTCTGTTTTGCGGTTGTTGAGTGGTCAATGATTGACTTATGTAGTTTACTAGCTACAATAAACCAATGAAATACGCAATACAAACCACCGCCATTTTCGACAAATGGGCTTCCAGTCTCAAAGGGACAGCAGCGGCAAAAGTGGTTGCGATGCGTTTGGACAGGCTTGCTAATGGCAACCTTGGCGATATTAAAACCCTTGGGGATGGTGTAAGCGAAATGCGTTTTTTTGTCGGCGCCGGATACCGCATATATTTCACTATTCGGGGCATTGAAATCATTGTCCTGCTTTGCGGTGGCGATAAGTCGTCCCAGCAAAGTGACATAAAAAAGGCCAAAGAACTGGTCAAAAATTTGTGAGGCATAGGCTATGCGAACCGAAATAAAACCTTATAATCCGTTTGACTTTTTGCTGGACGATTCGGACATTGGCGAATATTTGACCAATGCCTTTATGGATGACGATCCCGACCTATTTATCATAGCGTTGGGTCATGTGGCTAGGCATAAGGGATTTGCCAATCTTGCCAAAGAAACCGGGCTTAACCGCGAAAGCCTTTACAAGGCGCTGTCTGGAAAAACCAAGCCTAGGTGGGATACTGTACAGCGCATCATCAAGGCGATGCATATTAAAGTGAGTGTGGAGGCTTGTTAAATTATAGCTTATTGACCCTAAACAATGTGGTTGGGATGTCAGCTTCGTGGCACAGATGACCCCACATTTCTAAAATTACATAACTTAATTTAAAGCCACTCGCTAGAAAAACATCTTAAGCACCAGCGACATGACACCTGCAATTAGAATACCCATCATCCATTTAATGACAGCCATATCTGTTTTAAGTGGTGATAAAGCCAATTCAAGGTCTGTTTTAGTGACCAGCTGATGCGGGGATTCAGCTATCACCCGCACCACGGCCTCCGCTTGCTCCTGCGGGATACCAGCGATCTTGAGTTTTTCGACATTGATGCCTTTATGAAATGCACATTAAAAACAGCCCTATCTAAGCCGCATGGTTTTGTTGGGTGTTAGGGTTAAATCCATGTAATGGTAACTAACTGATGTTACGCGGCACGTTGGCTGAGCATAGCCGAAGCCCCCTTCGACTACCCTCAGGGCAAGCCATTCGGCTTCACTCAGGAAACGGAAGTCTCGCCCAGACTGGCTAAAATAATCCATCAAGCCAACAAATTGACCAATAGCTGCTGATAAATTTCAGACAAGGTTTCCAGCTCTTCCAGGCCAATATGTTCATTGACCTTATGGATACTGGCATTGAGCGGGCCCAGTTCCAACACTTGTGCGCCGGTGGGCGCAATAAAGCGTCCGTCTGAGGTGCCGCCGCCGGTGTCGTCTACCGTGTCGTAGCCGGTGACGGTCTTAATGGCGGCATGGGTGGCATCAATCAACGCACCTTGTTCGGTTAAAAAAGGGTTGCCGGATAGCCGCCATTGGATATCGTAAGCAAAGCCGTAGCCATCAAAAATGGCATGGGTGCGTTGTTTGATGGTTTGTTCATCCAGCTCGGTGCAAAAACGCAGGTTGAACAACATTTCCAGACTGCCCGGGATAATATTTTCCGCCCCCGTACCGCTGGTTATGTTGGACACTTGCAGGCTGGTGGGTGGAAAAAATTGGTTGCCTTGATCCCAAACTTCTTCGGTCAGGGCTGTTAAGGCGGGGGCAAAGGCATGGATGGGGTTGTTCGCCAGTTCTGGATAGGCCACATGGCCTTGGATGCCTTGCACGGTCAGCTTGGCGCATAAAGAGCCGCGCCGCCCGACGCGGATAACGTCGCCTATTTTTTGGTTGCTGGACGGTTCGCCCACCAAACACCAGTCGATTTTTTCTTGCCGCTGCTCCAGCACCTCCACCACTTTAACGACACCGTTAGTGGCGATGCCTTCTTCATCACTGGTCAACAATACGGCAATCGAACCCTGATGGTTAGGGTGCTGTACCAGAAAGCGTTCTAGTGCGGTGATAAAGGCGGCAATCCCGCCTTTCATATCGGCGGCGCCGCGCCCGTACAATTTGCCATCACGCAAGGTGGGTTCAAACGGGGGTGACAGCCAAGCGTCTAATGGCCCAGTGGGTACAACATCGGTATGGCCTAAAAAAACCAACAACGGTTTGGCAACACCACGCCTTAGCCAGAGGTTTTGGGTGTCAGCAAAATCCAGCCGTTCTTCCCGAAAACCTAGCGGGGTTAGGCGGGCGGCAATGGCATCTTGGCAACCGGCATCTTCGGGGGTGATGGAGGGGCGGCGGATCAGGTCTCTAAGCAGTTCCAGCGTGTCGGTCATGGCAATAGGGTTTGGTAAAGATCAGCTTTAAAGCCTATTAAAATTTGCGTGCCGGTGTCTAAAACAGGGCGTTTGATTAGGGTAGGGGTGTCCAGCATCAATGCCAAGGCGGTTTCGGCAGTCAATGGGGTGCTGAGCTTGGGCGACAGTTGCCGCCAGCTGGTGCTGCTGCGGTTAAGCAGTTTTTCCCAGCCGACGGCATCGGCGAAGCTATGCAGCTGTGCGGTGCTGAGACCGTCCGCCCTAAAATCGTGGAAGCGATAGCTCAGGCTATGGTCATCCAGCCAGAGGCGGGCTTTTTTGACGGCGTCACAGTTTTTTATGCCGTACAACGTGAGCATGTTTTTACAGCTGGCTGCTTAACAGTTCTTCCACGGTGGGCAGTTCGCTATCGATTTTGCGGCGTTCTTTATACAGATCAATAAATTCCATAAAGGCTTGTTCCAGATCAGCCAGCACTTCTTCTTCGTCGTCGCGTTCATCGCTAGGCACTTCGGAGTTGTACAGATAATCTTTCTGCAAGGCAATTTCGCTGTCAATCGCCAAAATGGCGTAAATGACAGCGGTGTTGGAGATAGGTTGGCTCATAGCGGTGTCCGGTTTAATAGGAGGATAGACAAAGGGCGGTGTTAAACCGCCCTGGGTTCTTGGCGCAAGGTTAATCTCTTAACAATTCATTAATGCCCGTTTTGCTACGGGTCTTTTCGTCAACTTGTTTGATGATGACGGCGCAATACAAACTGTATTTGCCATCACTGGACGGCAAATTGCCGGACACCACCACCGCACCGGCGGGAATGCGTCCGTAGCTGATTTCGCCAGTCAAACGGTTGAAAATTTTGGTGCTTTGGCCAATATAAACGCCCATGGAAATGACGCAGCCATCTTCGACAATGACCCCTTCGACAATTTCCGAACGGGCGCCAATGAAACAATTGTCGCCAATAATGGTGGGGTTGGCTTGCAACGGTTCTAACACGCCGCCAATACCCACACCGCCGGACAAATGCACGTTTTTACCGATTTGCGCACAAGAGCCGACCGTTACCCAGGTGTCCACCATCGTGCCGCTATCGACGTAAGCGCCGATATTGACATAAGACGGCATTAAGATCGCGCCCGGGGCAATGTAAGCACCACGGCGGGCAACCGCATTGGGTACTACCCGTACACCGGCGGCGGCAAAATCGGCTTCGCTGTAGCCGGAAAATTTGCATGCCACTTTATCGTAATAACGCGTGTTGCCGCCGTCCATCAAGCGGTTGTCGTTAATGCGGAACGATAATAACACGGCTTTTTTTAACCATTGGTGGGTCACCCAATCGCCGTCGATTTTTTCAGCCACGCGTAATTTGCCGGTGTCCAGCAGGGCCAAGGTTTCGGTGACGGCTGTACGCACTTGTTCGGAGGCGTTAGTGGGGGTGATGTCGGCACGTTGTTCAAAAGCCGCGTTGATAATGTTCTCTAACTGGTTCATGGTGCTATTTTTATAGTGTTAAGGAAATTTTTGATACGGTGCGCCGCTTTGATACATTCATCCAATGGCGCCACCAAGGCAATGCGGACATGGTTGCGGCCAGGATTGCTCCCGGCAAAGTCACGCGACAAATAACTGCCCGGCAAAACGGTCACATTTTCTTGGGCATACAATTGTCGGGCAAAATCGGTATCGGCAATGGGTGTTTTTAGCCAGATGTAAAAGCCTGCTTCTGGCTTGACAATCGGACATACTTCTTCAAGGATGCTGATAAAGGCAATAAACTTTTCCCGATACCAGCGGCGGTTTTCAATGACATGCGCTTCATCCTGCCAGGCACGGATACTGGCCTGTTGGCTGGGCAAGGGCATGGCGCAACCGTGGTAAGTGCGGTATTGCAAATAGCCGCCCAACAAGGCGGCATCGCCAGCGACAAAACCCGAGCGTAGCCCCGGCGCATTGGAGCGTTTGGACAGGCTATGAAACACCACGCAACGTTTGAAGGCGCTATTGCCCATACCATAAGCGGTTTGCAGCAAGCCTACGGGCGGCTTGGCTTCGTCATTATACAGCTCACTGTAACATTCATCGGCGGCAATCACAAAATCGTACTGTTCCGCCAGCCGCAGCAATTCGGCTTGGCTGGTTTCGTCCATTACCGCGCCGCTAGGGTTGCCGGGCGAGCAAATATACAACAATTGGCAGCGTTGCCATACTTCAGGCGGCACACTGGCATAATCCGGCAAGTAGCCGTTGTGTTCCGTGGTGTTGACAAAATAGGGTTGTGCGCCCGCCAATAAAGCGGCCCCCTCGTATATTTGGTAAAACGGGTTGGGCATCACCACGAGCGGGTCGCCAGTGGGGTCAATCAGGCACTGTGCGAATGAAAACAACGCCTCACGCGTGCCATTGACCGGCAATACTTGGCTTTCGGCATCCAGCACCCCCGCTGGTATGGCAAAGCGCCGCGCCAACCAGTCGGCAATGGTCACCCGCAGCTCCGGTAGCCCTTTGGTGGTCGGGTAATTGGACAGCCCGTGCAAATGGGCTATTAGTGCATCCCGGATAAAAGGCGGGGTGGGGTGTGCGGGTTCCCCTATTGATAAAGTAATGGGCGGTTTGTCAATAGGTGGGGTGCAGCCTACTTTTAGTTGGGCCAGCTTTTCAAACGGATAGGGTTGTAAATCTTTTAAATGCGGTGTCATGGTTGGCTACAAGGTACTTGTTGACAGTGCTGGCAAATGGCATGGAGATGGCAAGGCAAGCACTCATTTTCTCAACATAAAGCACGACATGGGGAGGATATAAAAACAGACACCATTTTAACGTAAGTTGGCTTAGGATGTTTAATTAGATAAAGCAATTGATTGTTGCTTGGCAAAGGTGCTATGGCAAGTTTTTTAGAGGCAGGTTAAGGTGGCAGGGAAATAAACTTTTGCTTAAGAGACGCCAGTCCGTAGGTTGGCGCTGACGGCGGGAAGCCCAACAAAACCATCGTCGCTGTGGGTGCTTCGGTGGCGCAATTGACGGACATAAAAAAACCCGCTCAGTCTTTCGGCTGGCGGGTTTTTAGGTTTGGTTATAGCGCGGCAAAGGCTTCTCCCATAAGGATTATACCTTTGCCGGATGGTTTATGGGGCTCCGTTGAGTAAGACACTGACGGTGTTGCTGGTCGGATTTGCTGTGGCCAGATCGGGTTTGCCATCGCGGTTGACATCGGCGATGACTACCGAATTGGGTGCAGTGCCGGTGGCATAAGCCACCTCGGTCTGGAAGATGCCATTGCCATTGCCAAGCAGGACGCTGACGGTGTTGCTATTCGCATTCGTTGTAGCCAGATCGGGCTTGCCATCGCGGTTGACATCAGCGATTGCTACAGAAAAGGGAGTATCGCCGGTCGCATAAGCCACCTGGTTCTGAAAGGTGCCATTGCCGTTGCCGAGCAGGACGCTGACGGTGTTGCTATGCTCATTCGCTGTGGCCAGATCGGGCTTGCCATCGCCGTTGACATCAGCGATCGCTACTGAACCCGGAAAAGTGCCGGAGCCGGTGGCATAATTTACTGCGGCCTTAAAAGCCAACGTACCTGCGTGCAACGGAAACGCACACGCACACGGAACCAGCAATAATAGAGCCAAGCCATAGCGGCCTACTCTCAAACAGGTTTTTTTCATTTCGCTATTCCTCATAAGTAGGTAAACAAAACAGATAAAAGATTTTTGTGGGGGTGCATTGGAGTTTCCTTGCAATCAAAGCTAAAGCCTCTTCCACAGGGTTTAATTACTCGCCAAGTCAGGTTGTGTCTGTCTGTGGTGTGATGCCTGACTGGTGCTTTATTAGATAAAGCAATTGATTATTGCTTGGCAAAGGTGCGATGGCAAATTTTTTAGGGGCTGGTTAAGGTGGCAGCCAAGTAGCCTGGATGAAGCGTAGCGCAATCCGGGGCTTCGTAGCCTGGTTGACCCGTATTCCGCTATGCTTCATACGGGCTGCGTGGCACGGTTGCCCCGTATTCCGCTACGCTACATACGGGCTACATTTCTACATTTTTATATTTCTGCCAATGGGTAACGGCTATATTTATCCAATACCCCGAAGGCTTCGGCAACGGGTTTATAAGTGATATACCCTTGATAAGTGTTCAGTGCTTTGGCAAAACCGCTATCTTCGCTTAAAGCGTTTAAACCCTGGTCAGCCAGTTTCAGCACATACGGCAGGGTGGCATGGGTTAACGCCAGTGTTGCCGTGCGCGGGTATGCCCCCGGCATATTACTGACACAGTAATGTATCACCCCCGCTTGCACATAAACCGGGTCGTCATGGGTGGTGGCGTGCGCGGTCTCAATACAACCGCCCTGATCGATACTGACATCGACCAACACCGAGCCGGGCTGCATGGTTTGCACCATGGCTGCACTGACCACATGTTGGGCACGGGCGCCGGGCATTAAGATGGCACCGACCAGCAGATCGGTGTCTTGCAAGTGTTCGGCGATAGCCGCTGGCGTGGATATAAAATAGTCGATTTCTGCTGCTATGTCCCGTCTCAGCAGCTCACCTTTCTCTGGCAACAGCCCCGCTACGGCAACATGCGCACCCAAGCCAATGGCGGTTCTGGCGGCATGGCAACCGACTACGCCATCACCCAAAATCAACACCTTGCCATAGCGTTCACCCATTACAGAACCCAGCATCACGCCTTTGCCGCCATTGTGCGCAGCCAAATAGTGGCAGCCCATTTGTACAGCCATATTGCCAGCAACAGCACTCATCGGCGCCAATAGCGGTAGCCTGCCGTGGGCATCTTCCAGTGTTTCGTAAGCAATGGCGCTGGTTTTGCCAGCCAATAAGGCTTCGGTCAGTCCCCAAGGCACACCAGCCAGATGGAAGTAAGTGAACACCATCTGCCCTTTCAGGTAAGGGTATTCGGCTGCTATCGGTTCTTTAACTTTCACCACCAATGCTTGGTCCCACGCCTCGGCAGTGGCTACGATGCAAGCCCCCGCTTGCTGGTAAGCACTGTCAGCAAAACCTGAGCCCAGTCCGGCACCTTGCTCAACATAAACCTGATGACCGTGCACCGTTAATGCTTCCGCACCCGCTGGCGTTAAGCCTACGCGGTTTTCTCTGGTTTTTATTTCTTTTATCAGACCTATTTTCATGGTGATTGCCTCGTCATGGTTAATTTATGCATCAGATTGCAGTCCCTTCGACTACGCTCAGGGCAAGTCCTTGTTTCGACTATGTAATGGTCAAGCCCTTGTTTCGACTATGCTCAGGGTAGGTGGTTTCGTGTGGCTTGGCTGCCGTCATCAAGCCAAGCGCTGGTTACGCAGCCGCGCCGACAACAGCTCCGCCGCCGCTTGCACTTTAGCTGATGGGCTGTTGGCGGCAATAAAATTGACCATGTCAACCAGCACCGGGCGGGCTGCCATAAAATCCGCCACATCGGCGTTCAAATGCAGCATTTGCTGGATTTGCGCCGCCACTTCCTTACGCACTAAGGGCAAAATACGGTTTTTAAAAGTGCGGTTTTCGCCAGCCGCGCGTTTGCGTAGCATCAGGATGACCGTGCCTTGCACATAACTGCCTTTTTTCAGTTCCGAAGTGGTCTCCGTGGCGATATACCACGCCCCGACCACTTGCAAACCAGCCGCCCAAAAAATGCCCACCATGTCCGACCAGACGCTGGTGTCTTGGTGGGTGAACATCACGCAATGCAGGCCATTGTCGGGGTTGTTGCGCCCGTTAAACGAGGCAATTTTGGCTTGACCAAAGGTGATGCGCTTTGATAAGTCAGGCGGCAGTATCGGTTGGCGCAGTTCAGGATGCCTTGGGTGATGTAGTTACGGGCAAAGAATTCTTGCCCGTCGCCTGCATCTGTAATCAAATCGGCCAAATTCTCAATGGCCTGGCTCATCCGGTAGTCGCGGATAATCGGGTTAAAAACGCAAGCCTGCTTTACTGTTTTAATCATTTTCCTTGTTCCGTATTGATGTCGGCATCAGCGTTAGCGTATTGCACAGATGCTGGGTCTGATGGGCTTGTTGCTATCTTTGCTTTTACCATTGCCGCATTTTAACGTCTTGATAAGTGGATGTAAAAATTCAAGTTGAATTTAACCCTAGGCAAGTTGCCGAATGCCGGTGGGTCGGCTATCTGGTGAGACTGGCTAACAGCGTACCGGCGTTGCCTAGCTTAGAGGCGGCATCCGCCGATTGCGTGCAGTGTGATGGGGCAAACTTTTCTACGATGTGCTTAGGTGTGCTTGCCGGCCTTCATTTTACAGGCGGTGGCGGCGGTGTGCCGGGTGGTGGCGGTGGGATGGTCTGAGGGGGTGGGGCGCTGGTATCGCTGTTGCCCGCCGGACTGTTGTTGGCAGGGTTTAAAAAATTGCCCGGCACCGGCACTTGATGGCCTTTGGCATACATGCACTGGATATAGGCGGCATCATAGCGTTGTTGCAACTCAACCATTGAGCCACTGGCTGCCCCGGCGCCCATGATACTGCCTGCCGCCAAGCCGCCGCCAGCGCCAATAGCTGCGCCACTTCCGCCGCCAATAGCGGCACCTGCCGCTGCGCCAACGACAGTGCCGACCACGGCACTGGTCACGCCACTGCTAGCGGCGGCGCTATTGGGCGTGCTGTCACCGACTTGGAAAGAGGAAAATTGCCTACAGACCATATCATCATTGCGGAATTGGTCGAAAGGGCTGTGGCTGCCGGGCAGCACCAGCACGCTCGGGCCACTGGGCATACTGGTGCAGCCCGACAATAACAACGGGGCCGACAGTGATGAAACCAGCAAAAGCCTAGAAAAAATAACCATGATCGCTTCCTTATTGGGCCGGCGGTGGTGTTGGCGCCACTTGTTGCCAACCGCCAGCACATTGCTTGATATAGGGGTAGTAGCCCTCTGGGTTATGGCAGTAGTACCAATACCCCGCCGCCAAATTTTGGCTGGATTGCTGCTGGGGCTGTGGTGCTTGTTGGATATAAACTGGCGGTGCGGCGGGTGTGGTCACGATAGTGGGGGAATAATAATTATAGGGGTATGAGTAGTAAGGATAAGCATAGTAAGGGTAATAAAAGGGCGAGCCAAAATAAATGCCGCCGCCATGCCAACCGCCACCGTACCCGCCATGCCAGCCGCCCCCATAACCGCCGCCGTGCCAGCCACCACCACCGAAACCGCCGCCATGTCCGCCAAAGCCGCCGCCACCGAAACCACCGCCGCCATGTCCACCGCCAAAGCCGCCTCCGCCGCCATGCCCTTGCGCACTCTGCATTGCGCCATATAAACTACAAACCATCAGTAGCAGGGCGGATAATTTCATTTGCTTGTTCATGATGTAGCCTTTTGCAAATTGTTGCCATTATTTGGGTGTTAGACACTATGACAGAGCTAATGTTCTGTTTGACGCAAAAAACGCTATGCAGCATGTTTACTGGGTCAAATCCAACCCCGCTGGCTGAGCGTAGTCGAAGCCAATACCAATCCCCCCTTCGACTACGCTCAGGCAACGCAAGGCTGAGCGCGGGCTTGGTCTGCCGCTATTTTATTGGCTAGACAAGCCCATGGCTTGCCTGGCAAAACGGGCTTTCACCATAGGCAGCCGGTCCAATACCGTCAAGCCAATATTTCTGGCCGCCGCCAACGCCAACCAGTCGTTAGAAAATATTTTCACCAAGCTATCGGTCAAGTTAATCACATGGCTATGGTCTTTTTGCCTTGCCCGTACATAGCTGTTTATCAGCGGGGTGGCGCCAATATCTTTGCCTTGCAGATGTTCGGTGCGAATAAATTCTGCCAGTTGCACCACATCACGCATCCCCAAGTTAAAGCCCTGTCCTGCCACCGGATGCAGTTGATGGACTGCATTGCCGACAATCACTGCCCGTCCGCACATCATACGCTCGGCACGGATCAGCGACAAAGGAAAAGCGCGTCGAGGTGCAACCAGAGACAGCTCGCCCAACCAATAGCCAAAACTGGCTTGTAAGGCACTGATAAAATCCGCTTCCGGGCAAGACAACAAATCCTCAGCTTCATCATGGCGGCGTGTCCATACCACGGCGCTATGATGAGGTGACACCGGCAATAACGCCAACGGGCCAGAACGGGTAAAACGTTCGTAAGCGGTGTTGTGGTTAGCTAGTGTGGATTTTACGGTGCTGACCAAGGCGGTTTGTCCGTAGTCTGTGGTGTGTTGGGTTATGTCCAGCAGCTTACGCACCGAAGACTGGCCACCATCAGCACCGACCAATAACCGTGCCGTCAAATTGACCGGCCCATTATCGAATTTCAAGCTCATGTTGACGCTGTCATGGCCTGACACCAATCCGGTCAAGCGGGCAGGGCAGAACAGTCTGGTGTCGGTATCGGCCACCAAAGCTGTCAGATGGGATTCAATATCACGGGCAGCAATCACATAACCTAACGCGTCCACTTGTGATTTTTCGGCGGACAAGCGGGTTTTGCCAAAATGGCCTTGGTCGGACACATGAATATGTCTGATGGCTTCCGCCTTAGCGGCAATCCCCGACCATGCCCCTATAGTGTCCAATACATGGACTGTGCCGGCGGCTAATGCCAAGGCCCGGTCGCCAGCGGCTGAAGCGTACAATTGCCCGGCTGTTTGCGCCTCAATCAGGGCAATTTTTAAACCGATTCCTTGCAGTGCCAGTGCCAAGCAATTGCCTGCCAGCCCACCGCCGACAATCACCAAATCATAATCTATTGGCATTGCGTGCCCCCCATTAACGCCTCAATTTCATGCACCGATTTGGGTGCTGCGGCGGTCAACACCTCACAGCCATCAGCAGTGACCAACACATCGTCTTCAATACGAATGCCAATGCCTCGCCATTGTTCGTCGACTTTTTTACAGTCGCTGGGGATGTACAGGCCCGGCTCAACGGTCAGCACCATGCCGGGCGCAAATTCGCGCCATTGTTGGTTAATTTTGTAATCACCGACATCGTGTACATCCATGCCCAACCAATGGCCGGTGCGGTGCATGTAAAAGGCTTTATATTTTTCGTCTTTAATGAGTTTTTTGACGCGGCCTTTCAGCAAGCCCAAATCAAGCAAGCCTTGCGTTAACACAGCCACCGCGGTTTCATGCGGTTGTATCCAGTTAACCCCGGGTTTGATTTGGGCAATGGCGGCGAGTTGCGCATCCAGCACCAGCTGGTAAAGTTGCCGTTGCGGTTCGGAAAACTTGCCGGATATGGGGAAGGTGCGGGTAATGTCGGCGGCGTAATGGTTGCATTCGGCACCGGCATCAATCAACAGCAAATCACCTTGTTTAAGTTTGCTGTTGTTGTCGGTGTAATGCAGGGTGCAGGCGTTTTTGCCGCCTGCGACAATAGCCGGATAAGCCATTGCCCTCAATCCCTCGCGATTAAAATGGTAGGCCAATTCGGCTTCAATCTGGTATTCATATAAACCGGCCTTGCAAGCTTGCATGGCTGTAATATGCCCTGCTGCTGACACGTCGGCGGCACGGCGCAGCAATGCCATTTCTTCTGGGCTTTTGAACAGGCGCATTTCATGGACAATACGTTCCAGTGCCGCCAATTCATCCGGCGCCACCACGCCGGTGCGGGATTTGTTGCGGACAGTGCCGATCCATGCCTGTACATTACGGTCCAGTTCCGCATCACGACCCATCGGGTAATACACCTTGCACTTATCTTCCAGCAAACCGGGCAAAACCGTATCCAGTTCGGCAATCGGAAACGCCTCGTCGGCACCATAATCGTGTGTCGCACCTTCCAAGCCCGCGTGGGCACCTTCCCACAGCGCTTTGGTCGGGTCAAATTCACGGCAGAACAACAGGTATTCACCTTGCTCGCGGCCTGGTACAAACACTGCCAAAGCATTGGGTTCGTTAAAACCGGTCAGATAGAAAAAATCGCTGTCCTGGCGGAACGGGTAATGCACGTCGCGGTTACGGACACAGTGACCGGCACTGGCAAGCAAGGCAATGTTGCCCGGCCCAATCTGTTGCAGCAAGCGTTTACGGCGTTTTTTAAATTCAGATGATTTCATTGGCAGGCATTCCATTACTCAGTGCAGTGTCAACTCGGGCGGATTGCTGAATTCATGTTTAAGCAATATGACCGCCGCCCGTAAATATTCGTTGACCTCAACAAAAGCGGCTTCATCTTCGTCGCCTTCGCTTTCGGTGTCCAAACGGGTGCATTCGGTGATATCTTTTAAAATTTCCTTGGCTTCCGGTGAGCAATCGGCGGACGCTATAGTCATCCCCAATCCCACTAAAAAACCGTTGCACCAGTTTTTTAGTGCGGCTATTTGCCCGCTTAGCGAGGTTTCTGCTTCAGCGGGCAAAAAAAGATCAAATTCAAAATTGTCACTGTCCAACAGGCGGCGGGTTTCTTCAAAAAAATTGGCCAATAACGCACCATCATCCGTGATAGGGGTTGCATCAGCGTCTTGAAATGCTTCCGATAACCAGGCCTTACAGGTTGTCCGCCGATTGCCGCACAGCATCCCGGCAGCCATGCCGTGCGCTTCTGCGGCGGTCAATTCCGGTTGTATTTGTTGTACAATGGCATTGATAAGCTGGTAAGCCATAGTTCCCTGATATTCACTAAAATAAAAATAACGCTTATGCTAACATTGTTCCAATAGTTGGCCACTATTTGTTGATTTGAAAATAACCATTTCATAGGGCGATCACCATGACCTATTGTTCCATTGAAAGCCAATCGGCAATGACTGCGTTGCAAACCAACGTTGATGTGCTTATTGAACGCTATCAAACCCTTAAGCAGGAAAATGAAACCTTGATGGCGCATCAAGCCTTGTCGTTGCAAGAAAGGATGCTGCTCCTGCAAAAAACCACCCAGGCGCGTGTCCGCGTGGAAGCTATGATTAACCGCCTAAAAACTATGGAACAGGGGCTATGAGCGAGAAACCCCAATTTATCACATTAACGATCATGGGCAAGGAATACAAAATTATTTGCCCTCTTGAGGAACAGGACGATCTGGTTATTTTGGCACAACGGCTAGACCAGCAGATGTGCAAAATGCGTGATTCTGGAAAAGTGAATGGCCCGGAGCGGATTGCCGTGCTGGTGGCGCTTAATCTTGCCGATGAACTGCAAACCCTAAAAAATCAGCATGAAGTGCTGCAACAGAGTTTCAGTGAGGCACTTAAAAAATTGAACAATAAAGTCGAAAACATTTTGGAAAAACCTTAAATGCGTTAAACTTTAAACCTGTATCTCCTGGAGCGTTCGACAGTGTGCTGGGTGTTTCCTGAACCTGTTTTTACCCCGGGGGCAATTCTCTGCCATGGTGTGCATGCCCGTTTGCTCGGGAAGCCTGATTGGCAAGTTATGTTCCCACTTGAACCGTTGGTTCAAGGACGAAAGCGCGTATCGGCGCGGTCGGGAGATGCAACCCCTAAATTTTTTATAGGGCCTAAATAGTGGTTGGCCCGGCTTGTGGACTACGGGCAATCTTGGGGCAAACAGCCCGCGTCCCCGTCACTCTTCAATAACGATAGTATTCTGAAAAATATTACTCTTTTGGCCCATAATCCGCACCACAAAGCTATCCCCTGGCTTCACTTTGGCATCTGCCGGAAATTCCAAGCTAAACCCGCACATCCCAGTGGGATGGATGCCCTTATCTTTAAGGTCGCCTCTCAGTTTATTGGCTTTGGTATAAAAAGATTGCTCATTATTGACGATCACATTTAGGAAAATGGTTGCGCCCGGGTTGTTTTCCAACATCACCCACCCTTTCACCATTTTTGCCGTGACCACATCCAATGCACCGCGCACCCCATTGGGGCTGTGTGTGGGCGTGCTGTCCCCATTAGCTTCCGCAGGTGTCAACAACGCTTCAATTTTCTTCAGGCATTGCAATTTTGCTTGTTTGTAAACGAAAATATCAGACCAAATAAGTGGTTGTAAGGCTTGCTGGATTTCCGGTTGCGAACCATCCAAACCGTATTTGGTGGTGGATTTGTTCAGCCGTTCACCGCGTAACGGCACATCCCAGCCCAAATCATTGGCCAGCACCGCCATGCTTTCGTTATAAAGTTCAGTGATGGCAACAAAATCGAGTTGCTGCAAAGTCAGCAGGGCTTCAGTCCTTTTTTCGGTATTGACCTTTTGGCTGCCCGGTATGGCCAACAAATAACGCGTTTGGCTATTGTCAAACAGCGCACATTCCATGTCATCCAAGTTTTCGACAAAATGTGCCAGCTGGCCCATATCGGCAAAATTAATCCTGGAGAGTTTATGGGAAATTTCTTGCACCCAAACGGGATGGCCTTGCAAAAAAGCCTCATTGCCTGGCTCTGACAAATGCCTTACCCAAGCCAAATGGGAAATGACATGATCAATCGGTTTGCGGAAGGTGGCAAATTTATAATAATCCGCGCTAGGGTAAGAGAGCAAAAAGCGCACGAACGAGACATGCCCGGAAAGAAATTTCTTGGCTGCGTAATAGGATTTGTTGTCTGTCCACCATTTTGCATCAGTCTCTATATGCACAGCACTTTCATCGCTGCCGAAATGGGAAGCGATATATTTGTTCATAGAGGTGCCTGCGGTCTTGCCAACGTGCAGATAGAATATTTTTTTATCCATTCAGGAGCTAACTACCAAAAATACAAAAATAAGGGGGAGATTTGTGTGGGCGGTATGATTGCAGACACGACTATTGGCTTATTCGGATGCCGTTATGATGCACTTTACATTTAGGCAACAATAGTCCAAGAAACCGAACTTAAGCTGAGAGCTGAGAGCTGAGAGCTGAGAGCTGAGAGCTGAGAGCTGAGAGCTGAGAGCTGAGAGCTGAGAGCTGAGAGCTGAGAGCTGAGAGCTGAGAGCTGAGAGCTGAG
>CAJAWH010000010.1 GCA_903945605.1 uncultured Methylococcaceae bacterium
AACGTGCCAGTCACCTGGACGACGTGCTTTCAACAGAACTTTAAATTCATAAGTTTCGCCCAATTCCAAAGAAACTGAACGTGGAACCAATTGACCACCGATCCATGATCCAGCACGAATAAATACTGGGCCTGGGATACCGATGTTCAAGAATGAAATTTCTGGTTTGTCAACAGTTTCTGGCCATCCGCTAAATACGAAGAATTTACCGGAGATGGTCATTGTGTCGTTAACAGCAACTTCTTCTTTTGACCAGTTCAGGTCAAACCAGTGAATTGTACGCATACGCATGAAAGCGGCTTGCGATTTTTCACCATGAGCAGAAGCTGTTGGAGTGTAGAACATCGCTGCTGTAATTGTGATCAGCAGTGCGACAAAGGATAATTTTGCCACTTTGTCTTTTATAATTTTCATATATCCTCCTCTATAATAGAGAATCTATTGTTTTATGAGTATGTCCAGATTAGCAATTTAATTGATCACTAATCCAGTCTTATATGTGTTTTAAATCTACGGATTATACAGATTCAACAAACTTAGTGCTTGCGAACCATTTTCCGAAGAAGTGCCACAAGAAGTAAATCAGGATACTCACGAAACCAGAGAAGAACGCTGATACTGGAGCAACGTCTTTACCGAATGTTCTTAAGGTACCTTTTTCTACCATTCTGATGTACTCAGGTGTACCAGTTCTAACATAGTGGTAACCTTGTAAGTCAGCGATAGTCATCATCATGCCATTGTATTCAACAGGAACGTGCAATGGAGCAATGATTGGCCAGTTGCCTGGATAGAAAATCAAACCATAAGTCAAACCACCAATTACGGCAGTTGCAACGAAGCTGTTTGACATCAACAAGATAACGTCAAGCAGGATTGCGCCTGGCATCAAGTTAGATGGGAAACAGAAGTTAACTGGGAAATAAGTCCAACCCCAGAAGTTCAAGTATCTGTTGATCCATTCACCCAAAAGCAAGCCTAATACGCAAACTACAGCACCGAAAGGCAAACGGTAACGCCACCACAAGCAAGCTTGTACAGCAGCAGGGAAAGTTATAGAAACGATTGGGGCAACAGTTACCCACAGACGTCTGTCTTTCCAGTCAGTCCAGAAATCCCAGTCACCGCCAGTCAACATATAGTGAATGTGGTAACCGCCCAAAACTACGAAGAACAATGTAAACAGAATTAGCCAATCGAACGTGCGAGAAACTTTTACTGCTTCGGCGCGTGAACGTACAGCTGATTGAGATGCGCTCATTAGCTTACCTCCTAAAGGATTTTAGATTATTTTTATTTAATACTATCTTCTCTATGCCGCCTTGATGGCATCAAGGTGGCTAGGAGATAGTTCTTTACAACTGGGCCTTAATAAATTAAGCCAAGTCTTTTTTCAGAAGTTTCGCAATTGCGCCAACTTCTGTGTTTACTACGCCCAATACACCCAGAGCAGCCCATCCGAAGAATACGAAGCCGTAATGTAAAGGAGCAACAAACAACTCTTCCATGAACCAGAAGGTGTGACCCCACTCGTTCAAACCTACGTTTGGCAAAATCATGAAAGGACCAACGGTGGCAACCAAGTATTGCATGTGCAAACCTTGTTGGTAAGTTGGCAATCTAGTTTTTGCATACAGGAAGCAAGCGCCGCCAGTGATGATGTAGATTGGGTAGCTCAAGTAGAATTCGATGATGTGACTTGGAGTGAAGTCAGTGTCACGAACGATAGTTTGATGCCAAGTGCCGTCTTGTTCGGTGAAGTAGCTAGCACCGTAGTAGATTGCCCAGCCGTACATTACCAACCAAGTCCAATGAGTCATGTGTCTTCTCAACTCTTCTCTTGGAGTGATTGACATCACTTTACGGTCACGAGTTTTCCAGATATAACCCCACAGGATACCTGCAGTAGAAACTTCTAAAACGAATTCGATGTACAGGAAGTTCATCCAGTATGTTTCGAATTCTGGTGCGAATGAGTCAAGACCTGCTGACCATCCATAAACGCCTTCGTACCAACGAACCCAGCCGTAGAATACGATGTAAACCAAAGAACCCAAGATCAGGTTTCTTACATTCAACAGCGGTGCTTCAGCGGTATCAGCTTTCACTGATTCAGTTGTAACTGCCATTTCTATCTCCTAAAAATTGTAAATTCTTGGCTTTATAACACCAAGAGTCGATAGTTACAGATCCATCTTCCGTTCCAAAGCTTCTACAATGAGGCTAAGAAACACACCAAGTCAATTTGGTGTGCGATCAGTCTACCAGTTCGGTTATCCTTGTCAAGCGCAAAACATCAAGCCCATTAATTTTCACTTTATGCTTGTCTTTCTTAAAAATACCGCTAATATCCATTATATGCTTAGAGCTTTTACAACACACCTAAAGAAACTTATAATTAATTGATTTTATGAAAAAATTCCAAATTTTTTTCCTCATTGCCGCACTCTCGGTGATTTTATTGACCCAATACAAACTGGTTATGCCCTTTGTTTACAAGGTCGTTGCCTCTGATATTTTTTTGGTGGACAGCAAAGACAAAGCCGACCAATTACCTATCTCCAATAAACTGACTGGGCTTGCTTTTGCCCACTGCAACAACCAGATCAAAAAAACTTTGGGGGATGATGGGGTCAACGCCAGCTTTCCAGCCAAGCCCATCAATTCATGGAGCATGGGCAATTACCGTTACATCATTAACGGTGAGGTCAACATCACCGACGGCAACAACGGCGTAAAAACCAAGAAATATGCCTGCCGCATAAGTTACAAAAACGGTGAAAGCGAGGAAGGCGCAGACAATTTTGATAATTGGGACATTGAAGGGCTTTCGGGTATCACCCCTTAAACCCTGTAACGGCAAAAAGCCTGTAACCCATTGACTGGCTAATATATTAGCCATTTGCCCGAACGGCTAAAACGCCAAGACGTAAATTGAAAAAGCCATTTCCAGCTAACTGAAAATGGCTTTTTTGTGTCCGGTCTGGCATCCCACCACCAACCCGCTGTCAGGCGGTTTCTGACCATTTTTGCACTGCCTGTACAATCATCCCTCTTGCCTCGTCACATACGGCATTACGGCTTTTTTCGGAGGGGTCAATGGCATCAAGGAACACCAATTCAACATCTATGGCTTCTTCTCGGAGCATCTTTAGCAAATGGGGGACAAAGGCATCGTCGCCAATAAACGGCGCCAATGATTGAGATTTACCATGGTAGCGGATAGCCACTGGCTGAACCATAGCTTTCGACTGTATGGCGGGTTGGAACAGCGACGCATGGAAACTCAGCACGTCGCCCCCAGCCGTGGTTGTGCCTTCGGGAAAGGCAATGATGTTGGCTTGCCGCGCCAATAAGGAAAGCATCTTTTCGGCAGTGATTAAAATATTTTTTTTATCCCCCCGTCGGATAAATATAGTGCCCGCCTGTTTGGCCATATAGCCGATGACAGGCCAGCCTAATATGTCACTTTTGGCAACAAAATAAGCCGGAAGGTATTGGCCGATCACAATTATATCCAGCCAAGAGACATGATTGCTGACCACAAGACCCGTATGCAATGGCAATGCACCCTGCTGTTTGACTTTCAAGCCAAGTATCTTTGCAAAATAGCGTAACCATATCATTTTTATTTGGTCACGCACTGATCTGGCGCGGTCTGCGGAACAAGTGCAGTCTAATAGCGGAAACACTGGAAAAGCCAGTATTGTCCCGCTAAGAAACAGCAGGGATACTAAGAAAACTTTACTGGGCAGCCGTATTCTGGACTTCATTACCTACCCTGTAATCTCTCATATAATGTTTGCTGTAACGGTCTTGTATTTGATCCAATGGCAATAAAATGAACATGTCCATGCAATTAAAATCTTTATCCCAGCAGGGTTCACCACAAATCAGCGCACCAAACCGCAAATAGGCTTTAAGCAATGGCGGGATACCAGATTCATCGCGGTCGCAGCGCAAAAAATTGGGCACAGGGTTTTTTGGAGTAACCAGTAAATGAGCGGGGGCGATATTTTTTGCATCAATGCTTTTGTAAACCGCTTCCACGGCAAAACCGCTGGGGCCGGGTGTTATGCTGGCACAACCCAACAAATAGTTGTAATGCCCTTCAATGGCGTATTGCACTAGAGCCGACCACAGCGTGGTCAACACTGCGCCACCTCTAAAATCAGGATCGACACAAGTGCGGCCTATTTCTAAGAACCGGCCGGGCAATGCCAGCACTTTTTCAAGGTTAAACTCACTTTCTGAATAAAACCGGCCTAATTTTTCAGATTGGAACTGGTTAAGCAACCGGGTGTAACCCACTATCTTCTGGCTTTCATTGTCAAAAACGATCAAATGGTCACAATAGGCATCGACTTCGTCATAATCCAAGCCTTCTGACTCCGTTTTTAACTTTGCACCCATTTCTTTTGCAAACACACGAAACCGTAACTTTTGAGCCTCCTTTATCATTTCTTCCGTATTGGCGATAAAGCACTCTAAACGTTTTACAGGCTTAACGGCGCCCCCTGCACTTGTCTTTTTCATAACTTTCCATAATAATTCAATAAGATATAGTATAATTATAAGTTAATTTAGTTTCAGTTTTGTGACAGCATTATGAAAGTAGAATGACAGTAAAATTAATGCCCTGCCGTCCCTGCCGGTGAACACAACGAGGGAAAGCAAGCAATGGGATGCCTGCGGACTGTTTGATCGGGATAAGAAAATATAGTCCGGCACTTACCTTCCGCTATATACTAAGCAATTTACGCTATAACCAACATTTGCAAATAGGAGCTTAATATGAACAAAATAGCATGGGCGGTTATCATAACCAGCGGTGTTTTACTGTCCGCATGTGCCAGCCAAACCGGTTGGACACCCACTGTCGATTCTTACAATGACCCGAACGCCTTCCGTATCAACCAAGATATGGCAGAATGCAAAGCTCTCGCCTCACAAGCATCGGGCGGGACTTTACAGGAATCAGCTATCGGTGCCGCAGCGGGCGGCCTGATGGGGGCGGCGGGCGGCGCAGCCTTAGGTGCAGTCGCCGGCAATGCCGGAACTGGCGCGGCACTTGGCGTCATCACCGGTGGCTTGGGCGGTGCGGGAATGCAAGGCTATAATGCCGAAATGAAATATAAAAATGCTTTCAACAATTGTATGAGCGGACGCGGCCACCATGTGCTACGGTAGACCAAGCATCCGCCATTAATTGCGCTTTGCCAATGCCTTTATATCCTACCCTAATGGCATAGAAGAAAATCAGCTTTACTTGGGCAGCGTCACCTCCCTGATCAAGGCTTGGCCTACACAACACAGGGAGGTGTAGCCTTAGCCCCGCCTTGGCTCAAGGGGTTCGCTCGAACCTCAATAAATAGGGCGACAAATAACGGGCCGCCGTTTCACTATATACATTGTGTGAGCTATAAACCACCACTACTTCATGCCTCCTTTCGTCCCCGCGCTGTTTGGCGTAGCACAAAGCGGCGACCTTGGCCTTTACATCCACCCGCCCCTGAAAATCCGTCCTTTTGTTGAGATGCCAACCGGAAAGGCTTGCCAGCCTGTGAAACTTGGCAACGGCATGGGTAGGCACCAAGACGTAAAATAGACCATTGTCTGCCAAATAATCATGCGCACAAACCAGCAATTCAGCGTAGCCTAATTGACCGTTATGCCGGGCGGCACACCTTGCCTTGTCCAATGATGGCTGATGGTTGTCAAAAAACGGAGGATTGCTGATAATTAAATCATAAGACCTCTCCAAACCAGATATGCACCGGATATCCCCGCACACTGCAGACAGCTGTTCGGCCCAGGGACTATTGGCAAAATTGTCGGCAGCCTCTTGGTAAGCAGCGGCGAACAGCTCCACTGCCGTCACTTTTGCCGCACCCTGTTGTGCGACCATTAAAGCCAACAAGCCAGTCCCGCAGCCAATATCCAAAACGTGACAACCGGCGGTTAACGGGGCCATAGCCCCAAACAATAAACTGTCAGTACAAATTTTCATGGCAGATTGCTGCTGGCACACTACAAATTGCCGGAAACGAAATATCGCCTCGCTGTGCTTAGGCAAAACCAGTACCCTCTATTGATGATCTGTTCCAGCTATGCAAAAAACTTAACCGCTTATCGGATACTGTAAAATGCCGCATTTAGTCTATAACACAATAATTATAATGGGCTTTCAACAGTAAAAGTCTGCTGATTCAAAAGCTGGTCTTTTTCATCCAATAGCCTGACCACCCAAGTGCCTTGGTTTTCGCCCGTAATCACCATGCGACTGAAAGTGGGCGCAAGCTCTTCTTCTACATTTAGCGTGTAACGCCTAACCACTTCACCATTGAGCAACCACTCATGAAAAACAACCTGCCCCGCCATGCCTTCCAATTCTGTGAAATAATGGATAGCAACCGCCCGATGAACACCTACCCTGACCAATCTGGGAATTTCGGTCATAGGGTGGCGTTTTTTAATCTTGAAGGTCAGCAAAGCCCGACTGACATTGGCCAGTGATGGTCTCTGCCCTGCAGACTCTCCTATAGATGCCTGCTCTTCTACTTGCGCCTCGTCTATTGGAGGAGTGGATGCCGTCATAGTGTCCACTGCCAGTTTAGGCACATCCTCTGCTGGCAATTGCACTGACTCGGGCTCTACAGCCTGAGCGATGGGGGCAGTTGCCCGGGTGGCTTCACGACGAAGCGGGCTATCAGTGGGCTGGGCTTTGCCATGAAAGAGCAAGACCAACGAAAACACCACCACTAAAACCACTACAAGCAATGCCGCAACCACACGCTTCATATTCCATTCCGTCACCTTTTCTGCTGCGGATGGAAAGCGGGGATGTTTTTTTTCGCCTGCCGGATATTTGAGCTTAATCACCAAGTTTTTTTTATCTGCCATAACCGCCTTACCTAATCTTATGCAACTTAGCACCAACGCCTGTTAATTAGGGCTTATAAGGCAAACAATTCAATCATTTTTTGTCCGGGGCTAGCGGCACGCATAAACGCCTCACCAATCAAAAAACCATAAACCCCGTTATCCAGCATAAGTTGTACTGATTCGGGGCTATGAATGCCACTTTCGGTGATGACAATACGGTCATCCGGTATAAAAGCAGCCAATTCTAGCGTGGTCTGCAATGCCGTCTCGAAGGTGCGCAAGTCACGGTTATTGATGCCAAGCAGGGGGGTGGTGTCCAAGCGCAATGCCCGTTCCAGTTCGGCTTTGTCATGGACTTCCACCAGTACATCCATGCCCAATGCCGTGGCGGTTTCTGCCAACTCGTGCATTAAACCATCCTCAAGCGCCGATACAATCAGTAGTATGCAGTCAGCCCCTAGCGCACGCGACTCATGAATTTGATAGCTGTCAATCATAAAATCTTTGCGCAGCACAGGCAATGGACAACGCTCCCTGACCATTTGCAAATACGCTTCCGAACCCTGAAAATAGGTTTTGTCCGTCAACACCGACAAGCAGGTTGCCCCGCTCATGGCATAGTCTTGGGCAATATCAATCGGATTGAAATTTTCCCTGATAACACCTTGACTAGGAGATGCTTTTTTGATTTCAGCAATAATAGCGGGGCGCTTGGCAGCCACTTTACCTTGCAGGGCATGGTAAAAGCCCCGCGGTTTTTCCACCGCCGTGGCGATTTCTTGCAAATTGACAACCGGCATAGCAAGTTTACGCCGCGCCACCTCTTCGGCTTTAGTTGCTAAGATTTTTTTTAAAATATCTGGAGTATTGGTCATAAGAGCATTTGATTGAGTATTAGGGTGATAAAACAGAACAAGACTAAAAGCTTATTTATCCGCGCTAGGGGCAGCCCTGTTGTGAATAGGCAACCAAGGCATCAAGTTTGGCTTTTGCCGCTCCGTTGGCAATCACCAGCCGCGCCCTGCCAATGCCCGCCGCCAATGAATCAACTAGATTAGCTGCGTAAATGGCGGCACCGGCATTGAGCAACACAATATCGGTGGCTGCACCCGTTTGATTTGCCAACACGGCGTTAATGATAGCAAGGCTATCTGCCGCGCTAGCCACTGCCAATGCGCTAAGGTTAGCACGTTGTAGACCAAACTGCTCAGGGGTAATGCTATAAATGCTGACAACACCGTCTTTTAATTCGGCAACGTCAGTGGCTGAAGCAATGCTGATTTCGTCCAGTCCATCCTGTGCGTTAACGACCAATACATGCTGGCTGCCCAGTTTTTTTAACGCATAGGCCATAGGCTGCAACCATTGCTTGGCAAAAACACCGACCAATTGGTTCGGCGAACTCGCCGGGTTAGCTAACGGCCCCAACAGATTAAACAGCGTCCTCACCCCCATTTCTTTTCGTACCGCCAAGGTATGTTTCATTGCGCCATGGTGTTTGGGGGCAAACAAAAAACCGACGCCAATTTTATTGACACAGCGGGCGACTTGTTCGGCACTTAAATCCAGATTGACTCCAGCCGCTTCCAACACATCGGCACTACCGCAACGACTGGACACCGAGCGGTTGCCATGCTTGGCGACTTGCCCTCCGGCTGCTGCCACCACAAAGGCGCTTGCGGTGGATATATTGAAAGTGTTTGCACCATCCCCTCCCGTGCCGCAGGTATCGATGACATGATCGCCGGTAACGGTCACGGTGCTTGCCAATTCCCGCATCACCTCGGCGGCGGCGGCAATTTCATCAATGGTTTCACCTTTACAACGCAAGGCGATCAAAAAGCCGCCAATTTGTGCGTCAGTTGCCATGCCGCCCATGATAGTATGCATCACTTCGCGCATCGCCGAATGGCTTAGGTCTTGTTTGTCGAGCAATGTTTGTAGTGCTTGCTGTATATGCATAGAAGCGGTTACCGTCGGAAAATGGAAACTATAACGCCAACCACTTTAAAACAAACATGCGACATGTTGTCTCAGGGCGGCACTTTGGTTGAAATTATCACAACAAGCCCCATGCTAAGCAATTACAATTTAACACTTCGACAGTTATCGGCAAGTTGCATTTAAACTTAACATCCCCAATCATGTTCCCATAGCCTTTGCATATTTTGTGTGAATGGACAAATTTTAGAATGACATTTTGATGATCCACAACCACGAGCGGCACCCTTCACAGCACGGAAGCCAACCGATCCCACCGCACCGCACCACCTCCTTAGCAGCTGAAACGTGGGGTGCTGCCAGCCCTCCCCCGCTGTCAAGCACCATGGCAGTTATTGGGGGCGGTACGCCAAGGTTTTACCAAGGAGGCAAGCAATGGTGATGCAACGGCCGGACAGAGCTATCATCAAACGCTTCCCCATAGCGCATAAACTGGCACTGGTTTTTACTCTCATTATCGGTGCCGGCATGATCATTTTGGGCTTGGTGATTGCGGAAGACCAAGCGGATTTACTGGAGCGGCAAATGATGGCATCCAGTGACATGGCTGTTAAGCAACTGGCACAACTCGCCAAAGAGCCGGTACTGGCCGATGACCCGCTTACCTTACAAGTCATCGTGGACAATCTGCATAAACAACAAGGCGTGGTCGGCGCCGCTGTTTATACGGAAGAAATGCAGCCGATAGTCCAGGCAGGCTTGTTACCCGATCAGGCCATCATTAGCAAGCACACCCGCACCGGCAAGCAATTTATCTATACTAAAGCCCAGGACATCGGCAACGCGCCTCTGGTAGTGGTGGGTTCGGTAAGCCCCATGGCTGTCGATGGGCTGACTTTAGGTTACGCACTGATAGGTTTTGACCGCTCCATTGTCGAATCGGCCAAACAACACACCATCAAAACCGTTGGTTTGATCACCTTATTTTTTGTATTGGTTGGCTCTTTGGCATCAATTTTGGTGGGTAGCCGGTTAGCCCGGCCCATCAACCAAATTATTAAAATCAGCAGTGCCATATCCCAAGGCGATTACGCTTTCCGTTTTGACAAGCTTCGCAACGATGAACTGGGCGAACTGATGCAAGCCATGAACGAAATGACCGAAGGACTAGCACAAAAGGAACACGTGGAAAAAACCTTCTCCCGTTATGTCGCCCCGATTGTGGCCAAAGAAGTCCTCAAAAAAAACCCGCAGGCATCCGGTGGGCGTACATTGACAGCCAGCGTACTGTTCGCTGACATTGTTGGCTTCACCACACTGTCTGAGAGCATACCGGCAGATCAGCTGAACAGCTTGCTTAATGTCTATTTTGGTTATATCGCCCACATTGTCGATAGTTGCACAGGGTACATTGACAAATATATTGGCGACTGTGTAATGGCTATTTTTGGCGTACCCAAATTTGACAAGCGGCATACCCAGAACGCCGTTGATTGTGCGGTGCTGATACAATATTTTGTGCGGGAACTCAATCAGCAACGCTTGCAACAAGGCAAGCTGATCTTGCAATTCCATATCGGGGTCAACAGCGGAACAATGCTGGCCGGTAATATTGGGGCCGCAAACCGCATGGATTACACCGTCATGGGCAAAGAAGTGAACACCGCCTCGCGGCTTTCAGGATCGGCAAAAGCCGGGGAGGTTTTGCTGTCCGAAGCTACTTACCAAGCGGTGAAAAAAGCCCCCCATTTACAGTGCCAAGCCGAAGAAATGATGGTATTGCGCGGCACAGCCCTACCCGTCATGACCTACACCGCCCGTCTGCGGGAAACCAATGATGCCAATTTTATCAAAGCCAAGCTAGGGTCTTTGCTACCAAAAAAGGAGCTTGCCCGATGATAACCTGCCGCCTTCTTATTAGCCTGTCACTGCTTGCCCCATTGACCGCATGCAGCCTATTGCCCCCGCTACACAGCAACTCGCCCCCCCCCCATCAATCCATGGCAACCAGCGCATACGAGCAACGGATCATATCCGAAGCCGAAGCGGCTGTGCATAAAAACCAATGGACGACAGCCTTTAAATTGTATCAGCAAGCGCTCAACACCTTCCCCGAAAGCCTGGTTTTGAAA
Source organism: uncultured Methylococcaceae bacterium (assembly GCA_903945605.1). Taxonomy (GTDB): domain Bacteria; phylum Pseudomonadota; class Gammaproteobacteria; order Methylococcales; family Methylomonadaceae; genus Methylovulum. The sequence continues at coordinate 10,959 of CAJAWH010000010.1, forward strand.
CAAGCCCATAACGCCTTGCAACAACGCCAAACGGCACAATTGGCCAAGCTTGAGCAGGAACGCTTAATAGCACGAGGGGAATGGCTGTTAAAAGACCTGGCCATCAGCCAACTGACCGACAACGCATCATCCGAAGGCTGGTTTGCCGCCCACCCTGCCGCCCAAAAACACCAGCAAGCCAACGAACTGGCAGCACAGCTCGCCCAGCTAGGCCAACAGGCATTGCACCAAGACGATTTGGATTTGGCAGCACGGACATTGCCACTGGCTTGGAAGCTAGCCCCCACAGCCCAAAATAAAGCATTACAGGAGCAATTGCGTCTGACCATAAAAGCCCACAGCCAACAGCCAGCAGTGGCAACCTCCGATCTTGCCCTAACGCCTCAGCCCGACACTCCATCGGTACCCGCGCCGTCAATAATGCCGGTCATTGAGCAGCCAGAAGTGCCGCAACCCGACACTGACAAGTCCGCATCCCATGCGGCAGCTATGGAATTAAGCCACGAACCCAATCCGGACAAGCGTCTGCTGACCGATTTTAAACGCGCACTAAAAAACGGCCACTTCACCGAAGCAAGGCAATTGCTGGAAAAATTACAAAAACAAGGCATTGACAAAAACACCATCGCCAATCTACACAAACAACTTAACGACAATGTTGCCGGGGAAGTCAAAAGCCTGATGGCTGCCGGTGTCAGCGATTACAGCCAGCAGCACTATGAGGCTGCACTTAAAGCTTGGCAACAAGCCCAAGCTTTGGCGCCTGATAACACACAATTGGCGGCACATATCGAACGGGTCGGCAAGATATTGGAAAAACTACAAGGACTGCGTAACAAACAGCTGAGAGACACTCGAAAAACGGACAAAATGGCGGAAGAATCCGGCAACTTAGGCAGCCATAAAACACAACCGTGACGGCGGCATACAGAGTCAATTGCTGGCTGCCGGGACTTCTCCGCTGTCCTGATCGAGCAAATGGCTGTCACAACCATGTTGATAGAATATAAAGGATGGCTGGAATGGCACAACATCAAGTTTCAGCCCAGTGTATTTTTTAAAGTCCTGCAATAAATTGGCAATCGTCTGTTGAAAATTTCCTGCCAGTTGCCTAGCCAATTTTTCTTGCGCATCGTCGTTGTCCGCAGCAAATGGATCCTTGTCCAAGTTGGTCTGGTCAACGGCATTTTGTAAGGCATCTGCGGCCATTTTTTGGATTTTAGCCTCAAATTCCTTAAATATTTGCCCGCCTTTTTTCTTTTTGATGCTTTTAATATCTTCCAAATCGGCATAGATCAAAAAGCTGCCTTTTGTGCCTTGCAGCGGGTTTTTACAGATGCCGCCATCCATAACCCTGACCAAGCCCAATTTGCTTTTGCCTTGCTGGATCAGCATGGGGGGATTTTGACCGCGTTGCGCCAAGCCTTGGTTCATTAACACAGGAGGCGGTTTTACTGCAGGAACTTCAGCGTTGCCGACATCAGGCTTGGTTGGCGATGTTTGATTTTGTGCGGTTTGATTTTGTTGAGTGGGTTGTGAGGAGCAAGCAAGCAAATTTACCAGCATTAAAGCAGCTAACAGTTGCATTTTTGTATTCATACGTCACCTGGCAGTATGGGTTTAGACGGCCTATAGCAATACTATAGACATTATGATGTTGTCAGGGTACATCTTGCCGTGATAAATTCAATCTGCAAGCCATTTAGAGTTAAACAAAATATGTATTTGATTTTTTTAAACATTGTTTTTTTATTGCTGCCTGCTTATGTGGCACTGACAAGCCCTGCCTTCGCCAATAACGCAGTTGATTGGGCAAAAGTCGCGCGGCCCGACCAGACCGGCGCGACCAGCCAAAGCATCGGTAACTATAACAGTGGCTGCATCAGTGGCGCAGTGGCACTGGCGCAAGAAGGGCCGGGGTATCAACTGATGCGCCTGTCCAGAAACCGTGCTTATGGCCATCCTGAACTTAAGCAGTTTATTGAAAAACTAGGGCAGATTGTTGCACATCAGCATGAAAGCGTGTTGTTGGTTGGAGACTTAAGCCAGCCCCGAGGCGGCCCCACGTTAAGCGGTCACCGTAGCCACCAAACTGGATTGGATGTGGATATTTGGTTTTTGTTGTCCAAACAAGCGGCAAGCCGCAGCCTAACCCGCGCAGAGCGGGAGAACTGGTCAGCCCCGTCGGTATTGCTTGGCAATTCGGACAACATCAACCCTAAGGAATGGTCTGCCGCCCATGAAAAAATCCTGCAATCGGCGGCACAATTGCCTGAAGTCGATCGTATTTTTGTCAATCCCAGCATTAAGCGGGAATTGTGCAGCAAACGCGACGGTGATTCGGCATGGCTTAGAAAAATTCGTCCTTGGTGGAAACACGACGACCACTTCCACGTCCGCCTAAAATGTCCTGCCAACAATCGGCATTGTCAAAGCCAAGAGCCGCTGCCATTAGGCGAAAGTTGTGATGCCAGCTTGGCTTGGTGGTTTTCAGCCGAAGCAAAATCGCCATTGGGCAAAAAACCGGAAACTTATAAGCCGCCGGTCTTGCCCGATCTGTGTACGACTGTACTAAAAGCCCCCTAGCCCAGGCAAGCATGGGCGGGACGCTAAACGCGGTGACCGAAATAGTTGATATTTGCCAACAACCTGACATCCATTTGCGCCGTACCCAGACCTAACACGCTGAGAGCTTTTTTAACAGGCATGGCTTTTAAGGACTCGACCGTACCATAACGGATAGCGAACAAGCGCTTTTTCATCGCTGATGGATAGGCCAGCATAATGGCATCAATGCGCTCGTCGATAAGCTTTACCGCTTGCTGCAATTGCGCTGCCACATCGGGTTTTAACCCCTTAAACAACATTTTTTCCGTCACGCCTGCTAGCTGATGCCGATTGGCCTGCACAGACCCGCTGACGCTAACCAATGCTTGCAGCTTTTTGCTTGCCAGCAAGGGTACTGACGAACAACTTGGGCTGACCGCTTGTTGCCCGGCGTTTCCGGCAATCGGCATCCCCTTAATGCACCGTATAACGGGTTGGCAAAACGAACCATTTGGCATGGCTAAACTTGAGCTTATCGAGCTTGCTGTTAGCCTGCTCAAATGCCAAAGAGGTCTGGTCGAAGGAATTTTTGACCAGCGCAAAAGTATGGGACACTTTGCCAAAACCGAACTTATCCATCGTCAAAAAACCACCCTTTGGGGTAGCTGTGGAAGCCACACCGTCCAAGTCTTCGTCTTCAAGTCCCGCGCCGGCATTAGATTTGCCGTCCGTCGCCAGATTATCGCGCCATTGCAAAAAAGATTCACGGGTGAACACATAAGGGTCCAGCGCCGCCTCATCGATAAAACGCAACGCCCCATCAGCATTAGCCCGCGCATTTAACATGGACAGAGCCTGGAACGGGGTTGCCACATAACTGGTCGGATTGACTGCGGTGTCAAAAGCGACGCCCGGCACCCCACGGACGGTTGACGGCCCTAAAAAAGGCACAACCAGATAAGCACCTTTGGAAAAGCCCCAAACCGCCAAGGTCTGGTCAAAATCTTCCTGGTGTTGTTCAAGGGACAATGATTTGGCAACATCAAACAAACCCGCCACCCCTATCGTAGTATTGATCGCAAAACGTCCCGTGTCTTCCGCGCCTTGGACAAACTTGGCCTGCAAAAAATCATTGAGCACCACATTGATGTTCTTGATGTTGGCAAAAGCATTGGCAACACCCGTTTGCACAAATTTCGGCGTTATGTACCGGTAGGCATTGGAAATAGGCCCGGCAACATAATCATCAACCAAATCATTGAACTTATAAATTTTACGGTTGACATTTTCATAAGGGTCTATTTTGTTGAAAGGATGGGCTTGTCCGGTGGCAGGGCCGGATGCGGCACAACCACTGACCACAAACAAACTCAGTGCCATACAAGGCAACAGACCGCTATTCCATAAACGATGACTGCCACGGGGTTTATGCATTGTTAAAACCTATTCTTGTTTGGAGTAGTTGCTGATCTTGTCGTTAATCTTGGCCATTAAGGCATCAAACCCTTCGTTCTGCAACACAGCAGTGTAGTCGGAACGCTTTAAAGCCAAATCACTGACACCATCGGCAATAATATTGATGATGCGCCAACTATCGCCATTGTCTTTGAGCATATAATCAAATTTGACATCCTTATCGCCCGGGATGGTCAGATGGGCATGGACAATAACGCCACCGCGTGTCGTGTTTTCTTCAGAGTCTATAGTGAACGTCTCACCCGAATAATCCTTGAAATTATGAGCATAGGAAGCAACGCTCAATTTGCTGAACACCTCGGTCAGGTTTTTTTGCTGCGCTTCGGTCAGCTTTTCCCATTCTTTGCCAATGACAATGCGGGCAATTTTAGTCAAATCATGGCTGGTCGCCACTGCATCATACAACTTGTCATAGCGTCCGGCAAAGCCCAGTTGCTTGCCGCTTTTCATGACCGCCAGCAACTGCCCTTGAAATTTGTCGACCACCTCACGCGCTGACAACATTGTTTCTGCATAGGCAACTCCACCCACCATTGACAACACCACCAGCAACAACGCTATTATTGGTTTTAGCTTTTTTATTATCATTATAATTTTCCGCACCTAAAAGATCGCTCAGCAAAATTGTTTCATTCCACCCTAATAGGGATACCCGCCAGCGTGGCAACAGGGCTATCGGCCTTAATAGGCAAGGTAGGCTCGGGCACCATATCACCGTCTGTTTTAGGCCCCCTGACCGAAACCAACAACGCTTTGAGTGGATTTTTTAGCATGTCTTCAACCGCTGTCGCCTCGTAACCACAATGCGCCATACAGCTGGCACATTTTGGATTAGTGCTGTTGCCATATTTTTCCCAAGGTGTGGTGTCCAACAGCTCTTGGAAAGAAGCCGCATTGCCTTCGTCAGCCAACAAATAGCAAGGCTTTTGCCAACCAAACACATTACGTGTGGGATTGCCCCAAGGCGTACACTGGTAATTTTGGTTGCCTGCCAAAAAATCCAAGTATAAGGTCGAATGGTTCAGATTCCATTTACGGGTTTTGCCGATTTTAAAAATACCACGGAACAGCTCTTTCACATCGCGGCCTTTAATGAACACGTCTTGCTGCGGCGCCCGCTCGTAACTGAAACCTGGTGCGATAGTCACGCCTTCCACACCCAGCTCCATGACATAATCCAAAAATTCGGCGACTTCGGCAGCTTTCTCGCCTTGGAACAAGGTGCAATTGATAGTGACCCGAAAACCCTTGTCCAATGCCAATTTGACCGCTTCAACCGCACGTTCAAACACGCCATCTTGGCACACTGAAGCGTCATGCCGCTCTTGCATACCATCTAAGTGGATAGAAAAGGTAAGGAATGGCGAGGGAGTATAATCGTCGATGCGTTTTTTTAGCAACAACGCATTGGTGCATAAATAAACATATTTTTTCCGTGCAATGATGCCCGCGACAATTTGCGGCATTTCTTTGTGGATCAGTGGTTCGCCACCCGGAATGGAAACCATTGGCGCATTGCACTCATCAACGGCCTGCATACACTCTTCGTAGGACAAGCGCTTGTCCAGTATATCTTCAGGATAATCAATTTTTCCACAACCTGCGCAAGCCAAATTGCAACGGAACAACGGCTCAAGCATCAAAACCAAAGGATATTTCTTGACACCTTGCAACTTCTGTTTTAGCAGGTAAGCACCCACAGTGATTTGTTGACGTAACGGTACAGCCACTTTAAACCTCCAAAATATAAAAAATTGCCCTAAGATCCTAAATTAAGGAGACCCCAAGGCCAAAAGCCATGCAAAATGCACGTAATCTGTCGTATCAGACCAACAACTTATGCAGCTGCTGTTTATGTTGCGGATTGCCAATAGCTAGTGAAAACCATAGCCTTTTCAATCCACCCGTTTACAATACAAACATTTACGTCTTAATCTTAGCATACCCTTTTTTACAAGCAGACTCCAGTTTTTGCCGCAAATTTCTTGACAAATTCACAACAAAAGACTGATTTCGAGCATTTGGCCACTTCTTCATAAGAGTATCCAACCACCTGATTTTTAACCCTGATTAAAGGAAAATCTAAATGTGCTTATTGGTCAATTGCCAACAAGCAACAATGTTTTGCAAAATACCAACAAACAGTCTATCATTGCCTAAAATCATACTTATCGCCCGTATTCCCAATGAGCTTATGAGCAAACCACAACAATCTTTGGATGACCCCAAAACACTCAACTGGCTTTCTGACCCGGCATTCCAGTCAGCTCTGCTCGAGGGCGTGTCCAGAACCTTTGCGCTAACCATCCCACAATTGCCCGCCCCCCTTTTTGGGCCGGTCGCCAATGCTTATTTGTTGTGCCGGATTGTAGACACCATAGAAGACGAGGTGTCTTTGTCGGCCCGACAAAAACAGCATTATTGTGCGGAATTTATCGAAGTGGTGCGCACAGGTGAAAATGCCGAACTGTTTGCCTTGGATTTAGCGCCGCTGCTGTCCGAACAAACCATACCTGCCGAACACACCCTTATCCATGTATTGCCAAGGGTTGTGCAAATCACCCATACCTTTGAAGCAGCCCAAATTGACGCGCTGGCCTGCTGCGTTAAAACAATGGCGGAAGGGATGCCAGTGTTTCAGGCACAAAATCTGCGTGCAGGTTTGTCCACCCTGCCTGATATGGACAAATACTGCTATTACGTGGCTGGCTGTGTGGGCGAAATGCTGGCGAAACTATTTTGCCACTACTCCCCCGCCATTGCCCTGCACCAAGAGGAGCTACTGAAATTGTCGGTGTCATTTGGACAAGGGCTGCAAATGACCAATATCCTTAAAGACATCTGGGATGATGCCGAGCGTGGCGTATGCTGGTTGCCACAGGACGTGTTTACCGAAACTGGTTATGACCTGAGAATTTTGAGCCCTGAGACCAACGACGGACACTTTCGGGCCGGCTTGGCGCATTTGATCAGCATTGCCCGTGGGCATTTGCATAACGCCTTACGCTACACGCAACTGATTCCGCCACACGAGCAAGGCATCCGTAACTTTTGCCTGTGGGCCTTAGGCATGGCGGTTTTGACTCTGAACAAAATCAAGCGGAACCTGGGCTTCACCCGCTCCGAGCAAGTCAAGATTTCGCGCAATAGCGTCAAGGCCACCATAGCCCTGACCCGTGCCATTGGCGGCAATAACCTGCTGTTGTCCGCCGCCTTTAATTTGGCCAGCAATGGTTTAAAAACACCTGGCTGGCATTATCCGATACTTTCCTCAAAAGCCACTAGCGACCTTTAAGGAGCGTAACATGCTTACCGATTCCAATATAGCCACCACCATACACCATAGCGCCAACTCGTCCACGGCCATCCACTCACATGTCTATGACCTTGACAAAGCCATTAGCCGCGCCCAAGAAGCACTGCTAAAAATGCAGGATGACAGCGGCTTTTGGGTGTTCGAACTGGAAGCTGATTGCACCATCCCTGCCGAATACATCATGATGCGCCATTATGTTGGCGACATCGACCAAGCCTTGCAGGATAAAATAGCCTGTTACCTAAGATCACGGCAATGTGAGGACGGCGGCTTTCCCCTATTCACTGGCGGGGCAGGTGATCTCAGCTGCAGTGTAAAAGTATATTACGCCTTAAAAATGGTGGGGGACTGCACTGAAGACGGACACATGGTACGCTTACGCAGCTTCATCCTAAGACAAGGCGGCGCCGCCAAAGCCAACGTCTTCACCCGTATCGCATTGGCAATGTTCGGGCAAGTCCCGTGGCGGGCAGTACCGTACATTCCGGTTGAGATTATGCTGCTGCCCAAATGGTTCCCCTTCCACTTGGATAAGGTGTCGTATTGGTCAAGGACGGTGATGGTGCCGCTGTTCATTTTGTGCACACTGAAGGCTTCGGCTAAAAACCCCCTCAATGTCAATATTGCCGAACTGTTCACCACCCCTCCCAAGCAGGAACTGAATTATTTCGCCCAAGACACCGTACTCAAAAAAGTGTTTTTATGGCTGGATAAATTGGGCTTGATGACTGAACCACTGATCCCTAACAATGTGCGTGACTTGGCGCTTAAAAAAGCCGAGAATTGGATTTTAGAACGCCTGAATGGCGAAGACGGCTTGGGCTGCATATTCCCAGCCATGATCAATGCCTACGAGGCATTGCTGTTGCTGGGTTATCCTGAAACTGACGAGCGCGTGGTGACCGCCCGCAAAGCCATTGACAAGTTATTGGTCATCAGGGAAAACGAAGCCTATTGTCAGCCCTGTTTTTCCCCTGTATGGGACACCGGCCTGTCGTTGTTGGCCTTACAGGAGGCGAACCCATCCGGCAACTCGGACAATTACGCACGCGCCTACGACTGGCTTAAAAGCAAACAGCTTTCTGATGAGCCCGGTGACTGGCGCATCAACAAACCCGGTTTGGCGGGCGGTGGCTGGGCCTTCCAATATGCCAACCCACATTATCCTGATGTGGATGACACGGCAGTGGTCGCTTTTGCCATGGCGTGTGCCGAATCACCTGACCTGGAAGAAGCCACCGAGCGGGCGGCACAATGGATTGTCGGGATGCAATCCGCCAACGGTGGTTATGGTGCCTTTGACATTGACAATAACCATTATTACCTGAACCAAATCCCCTTTGCAGACCACGGGGCATTACTGGATGACCCGACCGCCGATGTGACTGCCCGTTGCATTATGTTGCTGGGCAAGCTAGTGGATAAGCATCCGGCCTACCGTCCGGCACTAAAGCGTGCCATCGATTTTCTGCGTAGTGAACAAGAAGCCGATGGGTCGTGGTTTGGTCGCTGGGGGACCAACTATATTTACGGCACTTGGTCGGTATTGCTGGGCTTGGAACAAACCGGCCTGACCAAAACAGACCCGATGTATACCCGTGCCGTGGCTTATCTTAAAAGCAAGCAACGGGCTGAC
>CAJAWH010000011.1 GCA_903945605.1 uncultured Methylococcaceae bacterium
AAACGCCCATTTTGCTTTTCCACCATTCGAGCTGGGTTTTTTGTTTGGCGGCCTGTTTGGGTTTGGTGGGCAACACGTCTTTTATGTACCTGTCCACCAAATCACCGAAAGTGTGCTTTTTGGCTTCGGCTGTCTTGAAGTGGCGGCCTTCCCTGATGGCGGATTCGGTGTTGGTGGCCCATGCCTTTGCGCCGTCTTTACCGGATAGCTTTTTAAAGGTTTGGATTTGCTGCGGATAGCCTTTTAACCGAACTCGCACGGTGTAGTAAGGATTGCCGTCCGCATCAATACGCTTGATGATTTGTGCCATTTTTGGATGCTCCCTAGTGGGTGCAATGGCAGGTTTGCTATAATCAATCCAGCCAATGCTTAACCCGCTCTGTTAAGTTTTGGTAAGGCCCTGCTTGGTGGTGGTACACCTGCGGGGCCGCTTTGTTTCTACAGTTGCTTAATGCGTTTGGTTGATAAATGTTTGGGCTTCCATGTGATGACTTCCAGCTCTTCCCTGTCCAGTTTGATTGCTTTGATGTTTTCCTTTTTTACGAGGGCTTTAACGAGAATCGGCAAGCCTTGCTGTCGGTAGCGGTTCAGGAACGGGAAGCTTTTGGCTATTGTTTCGCTCGGTGTCCACGAATAGCCCCATTTGTTTAGGGGGTAGCAGCCACGATAGACGGTTAGGCAATCGGGAAGGTTGTTAAAGGCGGCCTGTTCTTCATCGTCCATCATTTCAAAGGCTGTCTTGTCGTTATGGGCTAAAGGCGATTTGTGCAATCCATCAATATGGCGGCCTATGTTGTCGCAACCCGTCCAATTTTCGCCTAACAGCTTAAGCCAGTCGCTTGCGTCCATCCTAGGGGCTATGTCCAGCAAGGTGGGCAGTCGGGTATAACTGTCACAATACTGGATATGCTCTACGGCTTGTTGGTGTGTCATTTTTGCCCGTTATGGAAATTGTTGCGGGTGGTGGTATGGCTGCGGGGCCGCTTTGTTTCTAGGGTTTCATTATATCACCACGTGCCACTCACGTGCCATTAGACTGTAAAAAGTGGCAAAAAACGGGAAAAATTGGCAACACTGTAATGACGCTAGCATGATGTTTTAATTGCTTTTGTTTGTTGCGGTTTGTTGGGTTTTTTGGGATTTGATAGACTTAAAATCCCTCGGTGGTAACACCGTGCCGGTTCGACTCCGGCCCGAGGCACCAAATAAATCAAGCACTTAGGATTTTGTCCAAGTGCTTTTTTTGTGCCTTTTGAGTCTGTGGCGCACTCATGGCGCACTTTTATAACACGTTGATTTGTTTGGTAATTCTCAATAGCCTCTGAATTGTCATTTTAAATCAGTGCGTTACATCTTAAATTGGTTCTGGTTTTATGGTGCATTGGGCGCAAGCATTGCCGCCCATTCCGGTTATTTTTCTACCCGTTCCCTCCATTTTTCCGCCCAAAACCGCCGCAAGTGTTGCCGCTGTCCAAAAATTATTTTCATCTTGGCATAGCCCCTCCCTTTGTCACTTGCATATTGCAAGTTTATAGTCAAACCATGGGCTTCTGGATTTCATGCGGTAATGTTTCGTTTGCCATTTAGTATCGGTTCGATAATTGTTTTTCCGGCTTGGCATACCCTTCCCGGTCGGCGGGCATTTTCCTATGGCACGGGCTTTGCTTTTGCAATGCCTATGCCAATAAGGTTTGGCACGTTCCCTGCCTAGGCACGATACACGCCAATAAAGGTTGGCACACGATATGCCCATGCACTACCCGTGCCAGTCTTGTTTGGCACAATACATGCCTTAGCACAATGCAAGCCAATGGTGGCTATGGCTTTATGGCATGGGGTTTGCTAATAGCACGGACTGAGCCAATAACGGATGGCACGGGATATGCAAAGGCAATAAAAGTGCCGCCAATGGTTGGTATGAAATCTGCTATTAGCATGGGCTATGCCAGTTCAGGTTGGCGCAATTGATGCTAAGGCAAGGTGTGTGCCGTTTTGTCACTTGCAAAATGCAAGCCTCTGTAGCGATATTTTAGCGAGTCTGGGAATCCATCAGCTTGGCGGTTTTCGTGGCGGGGCGGGGCTTCTGGGTGGTTTCCTTATAGAGCGTTTTAGATCATCAGCCAAGCCGATAACGAGGCTGTGGGCATAAAAAAACCGCCATAAAGACGGTTTGTGATGTTTGGAAGCCAAGCAGGTTTAGCCGTTGTCCACCACTAGGCTGTATCTGTTGAAGGTGTGGCCTGTTTTGCTTTTTTCTTGTCCGTGGAATGTTACGCAAACCAGACTGCCGATGGTGGCGTTCTGTTGGCGTAGCCCTTCCCCAA
>CAJAWH010000012.1 GCA_903945605.1 uncultured Methylococcaceae bacterium
CGAACCGTCCTCAGCCAACAAAGCCCTAAGCACTTCCAAGCGGTCCCGTATCAGCGACAACCACAGCGAATGTTCCAAACCATCATCATAATGCGTAAAGGCGCTGCCGGTGTTGTACGGCGGGTCGATAAACACACACTTCACCTTACCGCTGTACTGTTGCTCCAACGCTTTCAGCGCCAGCAAGTTATCGCCCTGAATCAGCAAATTATCATGCCAGGGTTGTATCGGTGCGGTCGGGTCGGTGAACGGCAATTCGGCCTGTGCCGTGCTGATGGGGGCATCGGCACGGTAAGAGAGCGTTTTGTCCTCCAACAAAATGCGCGGCTCCAAACGCGGGCGCTTGTCCTTGCCAATCCACGTCAGTTCCAGTTTTTGTTTTTTGCTCATGTGTTTTTTAGTGTTGGGATGGATAATGCCAGTTGACCCAGCTCTCTCCGTAGTTCCGCCTGCAACTGGGCTTCGGTTGGCAAGTAAAGCTGGTAACGGCTAGCAAAAATTTGCGTGTTACGCTCACCCAGAACATAACGCACAACGGCATCATTCTTTTCGCTGCATAAAATTAGACCAATTGTAGGGTTGTCGTCGCTATTGGCTATCTCTCGATCATAGTAATTGACATACAGTTGCATTTGCCCCAAATCAGCATGGTCAAGCTTGCCAATTTTGAGATCAATCACTACATAACATTTTAATTTGATGTGATAAAACACTAAGTCAGGATAAAAGTGATCGCTCTCTAAGGTCAGCCGTATTTGCCTCCCCACAAAGGCGAAGCCACTACCCAACTCTAACAGAAAATCCTGCAATTGTTGTAATAACGCCTGTTCCAACTGGTTTTCATGCCATTGGGGAGATTCAGGCAAATTGAGAAATTCCAGTATGTAAGGGTCTTTGATGACATCTATTGGTTGCGTTGGCTGCGACCCTTGATTTGCCAACATCATTACGCCGTCTTTATCCCGGCTTTTGAGCAACCGATCAAACAGCAAAGAAGCAATCTGCCGTTCCAGTTGCCGAGCTGACCAACCATTGCGGATAGCTTCAATTTCATAGAAATCCCGCGCTTCTTGACGCTCAATTTTCAGCAAATTGCGATAATGCGTCCACGACAAACCGGAATGCAATTGACCTGGTTGCCAAGCGTTTTGATCTTGATCGGCCAATTGGTCACGCAGTGCGTGGCTTTTTGTCAGCGAAGTAGCCTGGATGAAGCGTAGCGCAATCCGGGACATCGTGGCACGGTTGCCCCGTATTACGCTACGCTGCATACGGGCTACATTTCTGTCCTGCCGTTAATTTGCTCATTAATGCCATTTGCATTTCGATGGTGCTGATATATTGTTTTACAAAATTGCTTGGCAAATCATCAGGTATATTAATAGTTACTTGCATGGCTTGTCCTGAGTGGTTAGGATTATGCTAATCAAACGTTTCAAATTCAGTGCTTGTCATCATGCCGGTTGCCCTAGCAATTGCCAACGCAAGGTAAACAGGCGTTCGCGGTGTTGCTGCATGTCCAGCGCCGCCTCAATGTCTGCCAGCAACTGGTCTTCTTCGGCTTCTATTTTCTTCTTTTCTTCATGATAATTCAGCATCAGTTGGTCACGTTCGCGCTCGCGCTGTTTGAGCCGCTTTTTTGCCGCCATTTTTTCTTTCAGTGTCGGCAGTTGCCGGGACACTTTACGGGCTTCCTTGATGTCTTGATCCAGTTGTTTGATCTGGATATTCAGGGCTACCAGCTTGTCATCCGCCCAACGTTCTAGCTTTTCGGTCTCTTCGTCGTAGTAGCGTTCGCTATCGGTTTCGGCGGCGGCTGTCCTTTCCGCCACCAGTGCGTTGAGCTGGCTGGCCAATAACTCCGTTTTATCAAGCCTTGCATGGGGTATGACGGCTTGCACCGGTAATGCCAGCAAGCGCTCTATGGTTTTGGCGGGCAGCAATTCATCGGCTTCCGAACACGCCGCCAGCAGCAAATGCTCAATGCTTTGTTTGCTGGTCACTATCTGTAACTTTTCCAGCACCAGTACACCGGACTGGCCTATCAATGCCTTTAGATCGGAATATTGCCCATTACCTTGGGCCCTGTAGGCAAACACCAGTTCTACCGGGGCGAGGCGGCACAGCTCATGCAATCCCTCTTTAGCCTGCTCTATCAATAGCTTGCCTAAGCCTTCGTGGGGGCGGAAAAATTGCGCATCGCTGGCATCGGCGCGTTGCCAATCCACATCATACCACTGCCCTGGCTCCGGGCCGGGCGGTGCGTAGAAAAAACGATGCTCTTCACAGTGTATGTCCGGTAGCGACATACGGGCAAGCTGCAACAGGCGTTGTTGGTAGTCATTAAGCTGCCGTCCAGCCGCTTCGCGGCGTACAGATAGCCGTTGCACCACATCGACATCGAAATGTTCCAACAAGGAACGGCGGGTATCTTGTGAACGCGCTGCCAAAACGCTTGCAAATTCGGTTTGCAGACGGTTGAATTCCAGTTCAATTTGTTCGTCACTACGGCATTTCTGGTAAATGTCATGAATACGCCGCTCAATGTCAACCCCCGATTCTATGGAGCCTAGAATTTCATCGGAAGCCCCGAACACGCCTTCAAACAGTTGGAATTTCTGGTTTAACAATTCAAAAACGCGTTCATCGGCACGGTTGCCCTTGTTGATGAAATTGACCACCACCACATCGTGCTTTTGCCCGTAACGGTGGACACGACCAATGCGTTGTTCCACCCGTTGCGGATTCCAAGGCAGATCGTAATTGATGATTAATGAGCAGAACTGTAAGTTAATGCCTTCTGCGCCCGCTTCGGTGCAGATCATGATGCTGGCCTGTTCGCGGAAATGGTCGACCAGTGCGGCTTTCATATCGGCGCTTTTTGAGCCAGATATGCGCGAGGCGCCTTGGTGTTGCTGCAACCAGTGTTGGTAAATGTGTTTGGAACCGGCATCGGCGTTGCTGCCATTCAGCAGCACTAACTGCCCCGCGTAGCCTTGTCGGTTTAATTGCCCGCACAGCCAAGTTTGGGTGCGCACAGATTCGGTGAATATAACCGCTTTACGCGCCCCACCAAGCTGTTCGACAAAATCAAAGGCTTTACCCAACACTCTTAACAGGGCATCAAATTTTGCATTTTGGCTAATATTGGCAGCCAATTGCTTAAAATCCTTCAGTTTGTCAATTTCTTCCTGTAAGGCTTTGGGGTCTATTAAATCGGCATCTTCCACGTTGTTTTCGTCCGCCAGATCATCCAAAGTGTCGTAATCTTGCAAGGCATCCAGCAGCGGCAGTTTCTTTTCCAACCGGTCTATCATGGTGGTCAAAGTGCCTTCAATGGCATAAGAGGAAGAAGCCAAAATTTTACGGATAACCAAGCTGACCAAATGGCGGGCGCCGGGTTTGATGGCCAGCAGCTCATCTTGCTGCAAATAGCCCGACACTTCACGATAAAGTTGTAATTCTTCCGCTGCGGGCCGAAAATCTTCGGTCATGGAATAGCGGCAGGTAAAGTTAATGCCGCCTTCTTCTTGCACTTGTCGGCGTAGGGTGCGCTGGCATATTTTCTTTAAGCGTGAACGCAACAAGGCCAATTCGGCCCCGTCCAGTTTGGGGCGGCAGTAGCGGGCTTTAAAGGAGTCAAGGTCACCAAAAAAATGCGGGTCGATAATGGCGGTCAGGCCGTACAGTTCTTGCAGGTTATTTTGTAGGGGGGTGGCGGACAGCAAAATTTTAGGCCGACCTTTTAAGGCGTTATCCAGCTTTTTGGCGGTTTTTGCACCATCAGCCTTGTAAATGTTGCGCAATTTGTGGGCTTCATCCATCACCACCATATCCCAAGCAATGCTTTTTAGCTGTTGTTCTTTGCGGGCGGCAAATTCATAAGAACAAATGACAATGCTGTCTTGCTCGCCCATAAAGGGATTGCCCTGCCCCGATTTGACCAAGGCATTAAAATTTTTGGCTTCGAGGATACGCGAAGGCAGACAAAACTTTTCTTCCAGCTCTTGTTGCCATTGTTTGCGTAAGGTGGCGGGCACAACCAATAGCAGCTTGCGTTTGCGCTCGGCCCATTTTTGCGCCAACACCAAGCTGGCTTCAATGGTTTTACCCAGGCCCACTTCATCGGCAAGGATGACCCCGTTGGAAAGCGGGGAAGCCAAGGCAAACAGCGCGGCATCAATTTGATGGGGGTTCATATCCACTTTGGCACTGGCTATAATCTGGGTCAGCGATTGTTCGGCATTACCCTCCAGTGCTAGCCAGTAGGCAAAATAGGCTTTTTGGTAAGCTGTGTACATCAGCGGGACTCAAAATGCGGGCGAATGGCATTATTATCCCATAGACAGCGTTTTGGCGGGTTGCCGATTCATCTTTGCGGGCTGCGGTATCTTGACCCCCTGCCATTTTGCCCACATTGCCAGTCTACTGCCACCCCTCTACTGCTCCCCCGCCAGCCGTGATAGAATGCTAGGCTATTTAATTTTAATAATTGCGTCATGCGTTTAATCAGAGGATTAGCCCATTTAGAGCCGTTTACCCACGGCTGTGTCCTGTCCATCGGCAACTTCGATGGCCTGCACTTGGGGCATCAGGCCGTTATCCAAAAATTGGCCAGCCACGGCAAGGCATTGGGCCTGCCGGTGGTGATCATGGTTTTTGAACCGCAACCTTTAGAATATTTTTTAAAGGACAATGAGCCGTCCAGGCTGATGCGGTTGCGCGAAAAAGTGATGGCCTTTGCCCATTTGCCGATAGATAACCTGCTGATCATGCGTTTTAACAAGCAGTTTGCCAATGTTGATGCAGAACAGTTTATTGAAGATGTGTTAATCAACAAGCTGAATGTCAAACATCTGGTGGTGGGTGATGATTTCCATTTTGGCAAGGCTCGGCGCGGCAATTTCGCTTTGCTTAAAGAAAAGGGCAAGCTTTTGGGCTTTACTGTTGAAGACACCGGTTCTTATCAGGCGGACGGCTTGCGGGTCAGCAGCACACTGATCCGCGATGCCTTAAGTGCCGGTGATCTGGCGCAAGCCAAACGCCTGTTGGGGCATTGCTATTCGGTCTGCGGTCGGGTGGCGCACGGTGACAAACTAGGGCGCACGTTGGGCTACCCCACCGCCAATATCCAGATGTTCCGAAAAAACAGCCCTATTAATGGTGTGTTTGCCGTCACCATGACCGGTATTGACGGCAAAACTTTCCAAGGTGTCGCCAATGTCGGCACCCGGCCCACGGTGACGGGCGGTTCTAAGGTGATACTGGAAACCCATTTATTGGATTTTAAACAAGAGATTTATGGCCGTTATGTCGAGGTGCAGTTCCGCCATAAACTCCGTGATGAGATACGCTTCCCTTCCCTTGAGGCGCTAACCGCGCAAATCGCCCGTGATGTAGCCGAAGCCAAATTATTTTTTGCATTAAACTTTGCCTAACACAAGGCGATTCAATCGCTTTACCTCGAATTGGCAAGGATTGCCCAGGTATTGGCCTTGCCTTTAAAAATATAAAAACAACTACTTACCTAACAAAGAGCTGACCACGATGGACTATAAAAAAACCCTAAACCTGCCAGCCACTGGTTTCCCGATGAAAGGCAATCTGGCGCAACGCGAGCCGGAACAGCTAAAAAAATGGCAACAAGCCGGTCTTTACCAAAAAATACGCGCCCACGGTGCAGGCAGGCCGCCGTTTATTTTGCATGACGGCCCGCCCTATGCCAATGGTGAAATCCATATTGGTCATGCGGTCAATAAGGTCTTGAAAGATTTTATCTTAAAATCAAAAACTTTAAGCGGTTTTGATGCACCCTATGTGCCGGGCTGGGATTGCCACGGCTTGCCTATTGAGTTGCAGGTGGAAAAAAAGGTGGGCAAGGCTGGGGCTAAAGTCAGCCCTGCGGTGTTCCGCAAAGCTTGCCGTGAATACGCCAGCAAGCAAGTCGCCATTCAAAAAGAAGCCTTTGTGCGGCTAGGCATTTTTGGCGATTGGGACAACCCGTATTTGACTATGGACTTTGCTTTTGAGGCGGATATTGTCCGCGC
Organism: uncultured Methylococcaceae bacterium; assembly: GCA_903945605.1. Classification (GTDB taxonomy): domain Bacteria; phylum Pseudomonadota; class Gammaproteobacteria; order Methylococcales; family Methylomonadaceae; genus Methylovulum. Next base: position 6,048 of record CAJAWH010000012.1, read on the forward strand.
TTTGGGCAAAATTGCCGCCAATGGGCATATCGACAAAGGCGCCAAGCCAGTGCATTGGTGCACCGATTGCGGCTCTGCCTTGGCAGAAGCGGAAGTGGAGTACGAGGACAAACATTCACCGGCGATTGATGTGCGCTTTCTGGTGTGTGATGAAGCGGCCTTGTTGGCGGCTTGCCACACAGTGCCGGAGCATGAAGGACACGGCCCTATTTCTGTGGTGATATGGACCACCACCCCGTGGACATTGCCCGCCAACCAAGGTGTGGCGTTAAACCCAGAATTGGAATATGCCGTGGTGCAATGCAGCACGGAACGCTTGCTGATTGCCGAAGCGTTGCTGAAAGATGCCCTGCTCCGTTATGGCATTGACGATTACCGCGTGGTGGCGTATTGCAAAGGCGCGGATTTGGAACACCAATTGTTGCAGCATCCGTTCTATGACCGCCAAGTGCCTATTATATTAGGCGATCACGTCACTACCGATGCCGGTACTGGCGCGGTGCACACCGCCCCCGGGCATGGTCAGGAAGACTATGTGGTGGGTCGCAAATACGGTTTGGAAGTGGACAACCCCGTGGGTAGTGATGGGGTGTTTTTGCCCGGCACGCCGTTGTTTGCCGGTGAGCATGTATTTAACGCCAACGCCCATGTCCTGGAAGTGCTGCAAGCCAACGGCAAATTGCTGCACCACCATGCCTTATTGCACAGTTACCCGCATTGCTGGCGGCATCACACGCCAATAATTTTCCGTGCCACGCCGCAATGGTTTATTGCCATGGACAAAAACCAACTGCGCGCAACGGCTTTGAATGAAATCAAACAAGTTGAATGGATACCCGATTGGGGACAAGCGCGGATTGAAAGCATGTTGCAAGGCCGTCCCGACTGGTGCGTGTCACGGCAGCGCACTTGGGGCGTGCCGATTGCCTTGTTTGTCCATAAAGAAACCGGCGAACTGCATCCACAAACCTTGGAATTAATTGAACAAGTCGCCCAGCGCATTGAAAAATCAGGGATAGATGCTTGGTTTGAAGTGGATGCCGCGGAATTGTTAGGCGAACAAGCCCAGCACTACGACAAAATTGCCGACACCTTAGATGTCTGGTTTGATTCCGGCGTGACCCATGCTGCGGTATTGAATCGCCGTGCGGGCCTGCATTTCCCCGCCGATTTGTATTTGGAAGGTTCCGACCAGCACCGTGGCTGGTTCCAATCCTCGTTATTGGCTTCAGTGGCCATGAACGGCGTAGCCCCTTACAAAGCCGTGCTAACCCACGGTTTCACCGTTGATAAGAACGGCGAGAAAATGTCCAAGTCCAAGGGCAATGTCATCCCGCCGCAATCGGTGATGAAAAACCTAGGCGCCGATGTGTTGCGGCTGTGGATTGCCTCGACCGATTACCGTGGCGAAATGCGCGTTTCCGATGAAATTTTGGAACGCACTTCTGATGGCTACCGCCGCTTACGCAACACCGCCCGCTTCTTGCTTTCTAACTTGGCTGATTTTGATCCAGCCCTGCACAGCATCGCCAACGATGATTTGCTGGCCCTAGACCGCTGGATTGTCGATAGGGCTTATTGGTTGCAGGAAGAAGTAAAAAGCCATTACGAACATTACCAATTCCAGCTGATCTTCCAAAAAGTGCATCATTTCTGTGTCATTGATCTGGGCGGCTTTTATTTGGATATTGTCAAAGACCGCCAATATACCGCCAAAGCGGATGGTTTGGCGCGGCGTTCGGCGCAAACCGCCATGTACCATGTGCTGGAAGCATTGACCCGCTGGCTGGCCCCGATCACCAGTTACACCGCTGAAGAAATCTGGCACTACCTGCCCGGACAACGCGGCGAATCGGTGTTTTTGACAACCTGGTATGACGGTTTGCAGCCCTTGGACGAGGCCAGCCCACTGAATAGGGAATTTTGGCAGCGCATGATGGCTATCCGTGCCGTGGTCAGTAAAGAACTGGAAAAAAGCCGCGCCAAAGGCGACATCGGCGCGTCCTTAAATGCCGAGCTGGAGCTGTATTGTAACGATGCTTATTTGACCGATTTACAGCACATTGCCGGTGAACTGCATTTTGTTTTCATCACCTCAGCGGCTTTAGTGTTTGCCGGACAAGAGGCCCCAGACGATGCCCTCGCCACCGAACTGGAAGGCATCAGGCTAAAAGTGCGCGTGTCCGAACACAGCAAATGTGTGCGCTGCTGGCACCAACGCAGTGATGTGGGCGGGCATGAAGAACACCCCGAATTATGCGGACGTTGCGTGGACAACATCGCCGGTGCAGGGGAAGTGAGGCACTATGCATAATTTAAAATGGTTGCTGTTATCGCTATTGGCGGTGGTGTTGGACCAAGCCAGCAAACTGGCTATCGACAGCCACATGCCGTTGTTCCAATCCATCCCCGTGCTGCCTTATTTTAACCTGACTTATGTCCACAACACCGGCGCGGCGTTCAGCTTCCTGAGCGAAGCGGGCGGCTGGCAAC
>CAJAWH010000013.1 GCA_903945605.1 uncultured Methylococcaceae bacterium
GTGTTACGTTGCCCTTATGCCCGCCTCGCCAGTGTCTATCTGGATAAAATTGTCGGTCATCTCCCTGTAGCCAACCAGTTTTACGACATCACCAACAAGCGCTGCGAAGTCAGCGAGATGAGTTTTGATTTTTTTATCCGCCACCTGCGCTTTAAACACATCCGCGAAGTCGATAGCCATTGGCGCCCACAAGTGGATTTTCTGCTCTATGAAGAATACGACGATTACTTTTGTTTGGAAGACTTTGCTAACGTCCCTGAAATACTGCAAAAAAAAATACAGCTAAAAGTGATTGACGCACGCCAATTGACCCAACATGGCATAGACAAAGTCACTATGCTAGGCGAACCTGGCGAATACGCCCAGTCCAGCGCCATCCAGATCATGCGCCTAAAACAGGCTGGGCAATGCCCCAGTCCGTTATCGTTATATACCGATGAACTGGCCGATATAGTCAGAACGAACTATGCGGACGATATTGCCCTGTACCAATCGCTGTTTGGTACGGACAAACTGATGTTTAGTTAATGGCAACCCAGCCATGAACCGTAGCTTTAGATATACAAACAGTAGCCAGCAATCGCTGCTCAAGCGCAACAGCAGACATAATTTTGCCATGAGCCACGCTTTGCGGATTTATCCGGCCAATGCCATTTACAGTTTTATCCCTAAAAACGCCTGCTCCACCTTGCGCCTATCGCTGGCAATGGCCAATGGCTGTATACAAAAAGCCACAGAATTTAACTGGATCCATCACAACAATGACACCTTTAGTGCCGACCTAGCCAGTGCCCATGCCGCCACCTACACCTTTGTGGTGCTGCGCTGCCCCTATGCCCGACTGGCCAGCGCCTATCTGGACAAAATTGTCGGGCATTACCCTGATGCCTGGCAACTGTACGACCTGACACAAAGGCGGCGGGAAGTCAGTGCGATGAATTTTGAATTTTTTATCCGCCAACTGCGCCAAAAAAACATCCGCGAAGCCAATATCCACTGGCGGCCACAAGTGGATTTTCTGCTCTATAACCACTACGATGATTACTTTTGCCTGGAAGCCTTCGCCGAAGCACCGAAAGTGTTACAACAAAAAATACAGCTAGCTGTTATTGATGCCCGCCCATTGACCCGACACGGCATTGGCCAATTCACCCAGCTAGGCGAACCAGGCGAATACGCCCGGCACAGCAGCTTCCAGATCATGTGCCTGAAACAGGCCGGACAATGCCCCAGTCCATTGTCGTTATATACTGATGAACTGGCAGCTATAGTCAGGACTCACTATAGCGACGATATTGCCCTGTACCAATCACTGTTTGATGCAGACAAGCTGATGATATAAAAAAACAGCCCTGCGGATGTCCATTAGATTGCCGGCAGATTACTTTGGCAGCACTCAAATAATGCCCTTGTAATAAACATTTTAGAACCTATATTGTCTAGTAGCTGTTCAATCACTACCGGAACTATAGACAATGAAGCATAAATTTGTAAAACGCCTGTTACCCCTTACAATTTTACCCTTTTATTTAACTTTTTCTGATGCCGCCGCGTTAGGTTTGCCCTCTTATGCCGAAGGCCAGCCGCTGCCTTCGCTGGCCCCAATGTTGGAGCGCAGTATGCCCGCTGTGGTCAACATTTCAACCACCACTATCACCAATGTCCGTAACCCACTGCTGGAAGACCCGTTTTTCCGGCATTTTTACAATCTGCCCAACCAGCCGCAACAGCAGCAACGCAATAGCATGGGTTCTGGGGTCATTATCGACAGCCATGACGGCTTGGTGCTGACCAACAACCATGTCATCGACAAGGCGGACAAAATTATGGTGACCCTGACCGATGGGCGGCAATTGAATGCCAAACTGGTGGGCACCGATCCTGAAGCCGATGTCGCACTGATCCAAGTACCCGCTGACCATCTGGCAGCCCTGCCGATTGCCGATTCCAGCCAACTGCGGGTGGGTGATTTTGTGGTTGCCATTGGCAACCCGTTCGGTTTGGGGCAAACGGTGACCTCGGGCATTGTCAGTGCCTTGGGGCGTTCCGGGCTGGGTATTGAAGGTTATGAAGACTTCATCCAAACCGATGCTTCGATCAATCCCGGCAATTCAGGCGGGGCGCTGGTCAATTTGCGCGGTGAGCTGGTGGGGATGAACACCGCCATCCTGGCCCCTAATGGCGGCAACGTCGGCATTGGTTTTGCCATACCCACCAATATGGTGATGACCATTAAAGAGTCATTGCTGAAACACGGGGAGGTGCAGCGGGGTTTGTTGGGGGTGGTCACCCAAGACCTGACCCCGGAACTGGTCAGCGCCTTTAATCTGGAAAACAAACACGGGGCCGTGGTCAGCCGTATTGAGAGCAATTCACCAGCGGCACGGGCAGGTTTGGAGCCGGGTGACATTATTGTTGCCGCTAATGGCAAACCGGTCAAAAACAGCCATGACATCCGCAATATCGTTGGCCTGTTGCAAATTGGCGATAATGTGACCCTTGATTATTATCACGGTAATGATAAGAAAGAAACAGTGGCCACCATTGCCAAACCAGAACGCCCGCAGCTGGTCGGCGAAAAACTGCATAGAAGCCTGAAAGGGACTATCTTGGGCGCCACTGCCAAAAATCAGGCCGAAGGTGTGTTGATTGAAAAAATTGACACCAGTTCCGAAGCGTGGCGCATTGGCTTACGTCCCGGCGATGTGATCGTTTCCGCCAACCGCTACCGGGTGCGTGACCTTGACGAATTGCGTCAGGTTGTTAACCCCAACAGTGGCTTGCTGATTAACATCCAACGGGGGCAAGACGCGTTTTTTGTGATGTTAAAATAAGTGCTTTTACCCACAACGGGCCATACCTTGGATGTGGCCTGTTTTTCACCATCGGCAAGGCTTCAACCATGAATACGGAAAGACATTTTATACCTTTAAATATCGCCTTATTGGTGGTTTCCGACAGCCGCACCGAAGCCGATGATGTATCAGGGAAGGTGCTGGCGGAGCGGGCTGTTGAAGCGGGCCATACGGTGCTTGAAAAACTCATTGTCCCTGACAACATTTATCGGATACGGGCCGCCGTGTCCGCTTGGATAGCCGATGCCAATGTCAATGTGGTTATCAGCACCGGCGGCACCGGCGTGACCGGACGTGACGGCACGCCTGAAGCCGTAGCCCCGTTGCTCGACAAAACCTTGGAGGGGTTTGGCGAGTTGTTCCGTATGTTGTCTTACCAAGAAATCAAATCTTCCACAATGCAATCACGGGCGCTGGCGGGTGTGGCAAACGGCACTTACCTGTTCTGCCTGCCCGGCTCGTCCGGGGCTTGCCGCACGGCTTGGGATTTATTAATCAAAGAACAACTTGATTACCGCAGCAAACCTTGTAATCTGGTTCAATTGATGCCCAGATTGATGGAAAAATAACCATGCCCAAACGTTTTTTAAGCTTCGGCGCTGCCAATGCAGGACTTGCCGTAGGTTGCGGCGCATTTGGCGCACACGGCTTAAAAGCCGTGTTAAGCACGGATATGCTTGCCGTTTGGCAAACGGGCGTAACTTACCAAATGTGGCACGCCTTAGGGCTTATTTTAGTGTCCTTGCTGTTGCAGTCCGCCCCGAACGCCAAACTGTTGCATTGGGCAGGCTGGTTGATGCTGGCTGGCATGGTGCTATTTTCCGGCAGTTTGTATGGCCTTGCCCTAACCCAGCTTAAAGCGTTGGGCATTATTACCCCTTTAGGCGGCATCTGCTTTTTAGCGGCTTGGAGCCTCGTCACCCTTTTTAGCTTAACCAAGCACCAACCATAGGTATCGCCATGTCAGTCGCCAACCCCACCGCCATTTACCTGAAAGACTATACTGTCCCCGAGTATTTGATTCATGAAGTGGCATTAAATTTTAACCTCGATGCAGAAAACACCCAGGTCATTTCGCGCTTGACCCTCAGCCGCAACCCTGCCAGCCAAACGGCGGGGCAATCCTTGCTATTGAATGGCGAAAACTTAGTGCTGACCCGCGTCGTGTTAAATGACACACAAGCATTGTCCAGCGCCGATTACCAGCAAACAGCCGATGGCCTGATTATCGGCAATGTGCCGCAACAACAGCTGTTCACCTTGACCATTGAGAACCAAATCAACCCTGAAGCCAATACTGCACTGGAAGGGCTGTATCTGTCCAATGGGATGCTTTGCACCCAATGCGAAGCGGAAGGTTTCCGCAAAATCACTTATTTTCTGGACCGGCCCGATGTGATGTCGCGTTTCACCACCACCTTGACCGCTGACAAAAGCCGTTATCCGGTGTTGCTGTCCAACGGCAACAAGATCGCCCAAGGCGATCTGCCCGACAACCGCCATTGGGTGACGTGGCAAGACCCGTTCAATAAGCCTTGTTATTTGTTCGCCCTGGTGGCGGGGCAACTCGACTGCCTGGAAGACCATTTCATCACCCAATCAGGCCGCCGCATCAGCTTGCAAATTTGGGTGGAGGCACACAATCTCGACAAATGTTCACACGCCATGCAATCGTTGCAAAATGCCATGCGTTGGGACGAGCAAGTCTATGGGCGTGAATACGATTTGGATTTATACATGATTGTGGCGGTCGGTCATTTCAATATGGGGGCCATGGAAAACAAAGGGCTGAACATTTTCAACACCAAATTTGTGTTGGCACGCCCCGACACCGCCACCGATGCCGATTATGAACACATTGAAGGGGTGATTGCCCATGAATATTTCCATAATTGGACAGGCAACCGCATCACCTGCCGCGACTGGTTCCAGCTGAGCCTGAAAGAAGGCTTCACGGTATTCCGCGACCAAGAATATACCGGCGACCGCACCTCCAAAGCGGTCAAACGCATCGAAGACGTGACCATGCTGCGCACCCGCCAATTTGCCGAAGATGCCGGCCCGTTGGCTCATGCCGTGCGCCCTGATGCCTATATTGAAATCAACAATTTTTATACCGTGACCGTCTACGAAAAAGGGGCGGAAGTGGTGCGGATGATCCGTACCTTAGTGGGCGAGGAGGGGTTCCGCAAAGGCAGTGACTTATATTTTGCCCGCCATGATGGACAGGCGGTCACTTGCGATGATTTTGTCAATGCCATGGAAACCGCCAACGCGATAGACTTGACGCAATTCCGCCGCTGGTATGCCCAAGCGGGCACCCCTGTGCTGACGGTAAAACAAGAGTACCGCCCCGAACAGCAAGCGTTGGCCTTGACCATCAACCAGCTTTGCCCACCGACACCCGGGCAAACGGAAAAAATGCCCTTGCACATCCCGATTAAAATGGGGCTGTTGGATAAAAGTGGCGCACCCTTGCCATGCCAATTATCCGGCGAGCAGCCCAGCAACGAAGTCACCCTGCACCTGACCCAAGCCGGGCAAACCTTTATTTTTGAGGCCTTGCCGGAACAACCGGTGGTGTCGTTGCTAAGGGGCTTTTCCGCCCCCGTCAAACTGGTGATGGAGCGTAGCGCGGAAGAATTGGCCTTCTTGCTCAGCCACGACCCTGACACATTCAGCCGTTGGGAAGCGGGCCAGCAGCTGGCGGTACAAATTATCACCCGCCTGATCAGCGACCACCAGCAAGGCGAACCGTTAGTTTTACCACCCATTCTGACCGATGTTTTTAAGCATCTGTTGGCGCAAGAATGGCAAGACTTGTCCTATTTCTCTTTATTGCTGGGTTTGCCGTCAGAAACTTATCTGGCGGAATTGATGAGCGTGGTTGATGTGGAAGCCATCCATACAGTGCGTGAATTTGTCATCACCAGCCTTGCCAAGCAACTGGAAGCACCTTTAAAAGCGCTTTACCAACAAAACCACCGGGATGAATCGGGGATTTTCGATGCAGGTACAATAGGCCGCCGCCGCCTGAAAAATGTTTGCCTAGGTTACTTGGGCAGGCTGAAAGACTTGGAAACACAGATTTGGTCCAAACACCAATTCAATTCCGCCAAAAATATGACCGATCAGATAGCGGCCTTAGCTGTGATAGTACACAACGAACTGCCTTATAAACACACTTCCCTATCGGCTTTTTACCGCCAGTGGCAAGAAGAGGCTTTGGTCATCGACAAATGGTTTGCCTTGCAAGCCACCAGCCCGACCGCCGATGCCTTTGCTTCGGTCAAGATTCTGTTGATGCATCCTGCCTTTGACCTGACCACCCCCAACCGCGTCCGGTCATTAATTGGTGCTTTTAGCCAAGGCAATCCCTTGCATTTCCATGCCGCCAGCGGACAAGGCTATGACTTTCTTGCCGAACAAATTATTGCCCTGAATGCCCTTAACCCACAACTGGCCTCGCGTATGGTCAGCGCCCTGACTGGCTGGCGGCGTTATGACCCGGCACGGCAACAACTGATGAAAAAGCAATTGGAACGCATTATGGCCACCCCTAATATTTCCAAAGATGTTTATGAAGTGGCGGGTAAAAGTTTGGCTTAATGGCTTATACTTTAGCCAAGGCAAGCGCATTTTAATGGAGTGACATATCGGGATGCATTCGCAGACATTAGCACAATTACAGCATAACCATAATTTCAATGCCAGCCATAGCAAAGGTGAAAGCCGCACCCGACGGGTGTTGGCACTCACTTTCCTTACCATGGTAGTGGAAATTGCCGCAGGCACTTACTGGGGGTCTATGGCGTTGCTGGCGGATGGTTGGCACATGGCGACCCATGCCGCCGCGTTTATGATCACCTTGTTTGCCTACCGCTATTCAAGGCTGCATGCACATGACCAAACATTTGCCTTTAGTGCCGGAAAAGTGGGGGTCTTAGGCGGTTTTGCCAGCTCCATCGCGTTAAGTGTGATCGCCTTTATCATGTTGGTGGAATCCGGCAACCGCTTCATCAACCCGCATCCCATCCATTTTGACGAGGCCACCTTAGTGGCCTGTTTTGGCTTGTTGATCAATATCGTCTGTGCGCTGATGCTAAATGGTCATGACCATCATCACCATAACCATGACCATGAAGGCCATCATCATGACCACAACCTAAAAGCGGCTTACCTGCATATACTGGCCGATGCCTTGACCTCCGTATTGGCCATTGCGGCATTGTTATGCGGCAAATACTTCGGCCTGAACTGGCTGGACCCTACTATGGGCATTGTCGGTGCATTAATCATCAGCCAGTGGGCCTATGCGCTGGTCAAAGAAACCAGCCCGTTGCTAGTCGACCAAAGCGTGCCACTGGCTTACAAAACGACCATCCAGCAATTGATTGAGGATGATGACGACAACCGCGTGGCGGACTTGCATGTCTGGCAGGTGGGCCCTGGGCATTTTGCCGCCATCATTTCTGTTGTGTCGCACCATCCCAAAGCACCCGCCCATTATAAAAGCCTGTTGTCGGGACTTAAGCATTTAGGGGCGCATAACAAACTTTCGCATATTACCGTAGAGGTCAACCGCTGTCCGGGCGACCACTGCACCACCTCACTGTAAGGACTCATTTATGTTTAAAACGATTGGCTATGCCGCCCATGCCCATAACACCCCGCTGGTGCCGTTTAATTTTGAACGCCGTACCCCCTTTGCCCATGATGTGCAAATTGACATTCTCTATTGTGGCGTGTGCCATTCGGACATCCACCAAACCCGGGACGAATGGGGCAACGCCACCTTCCCGATGGTACCGGGGCATGAGATTGTCGGCAAAGTCACCGCAGTGGGCAGCGAAGTCAGCCGCTTCAAAATTGGCGACCGCGTCGGGGTCGGCTGTATGGTCGGTTCATGCGGGCATTGCCCCGAATGTCACGACCATTTGGAGCAATATTGCAACCAAGCCGAATTTACCTATAACAGCCCCGATAAACATACCGGTGGCAGCAATTACGGCGGTTATTCCAAACATATTGTCGTCCATCAGGATTTTGTGCTGCGTATTGCCGACAACTTAGATTTGGCCGCCGCCGCGCCCTTGTTATGTGCCGGTATCACCACTTATTCACCGCTCAAGCATTGGCGCGTCGGTGCCGGTGATAAAGTGGGCGTGGTAGGATTGGGCGGGTTAGGGCACATGGCGGTCAAATTGGCCTATGCTATGGGTGCGCATGTCGTGCTGTTCACCACCTCGCCCGGCAAGGCCGAAGATGCCAAACGCTTGGGCGCACATGAGGTGGTCATCTCCAAAGACCCCGAAGCCATGCAGGCGCACACCGCCAGCTTTGATTTTATCCTGAACACCGTCGCCGCCCCGCATAATCTGGATGCTTACACCGCCTTGCTGAAACGTGATGGCACATTGTGCTTAGTCGGCGTTCCCGACCAACCGCACCCCTCCCCTTCGGTCGGACAACTTATATTTAAACGCCGCAGCATAGCCGGTTCGCTGATTGGCGGCATTAAAGAAACCCAAGAAATGCTCGATTTTTGCGCCGAACACAATATCGTTTCGGATATTGAGCTTATTCCGATGCAGCAAATTAACGAAGCTTACGAGCGGGTGATAAAAAGTGATGTGAAGTATCGGTTTGTGATTGATTTGGGGAGTTTGACAGCTTAACAAAACAAACATGGATGAAGCAACGTGTAATCCCAAGTTATTGGGCACAGATGCCTGTTATCCGCCTACGCCACACAAGCACTCTGATTTCCAAGCCTAGCATGATGCAAGCATCCTTTTAGGCTTCGGTTACGCCGCAGATGCTTGGGCCACACATAGCCATCATGGGTAGTAAGCTCAGTTAATGTTTCTGGCCTCAATAATGGCGAGGTATTCGCTTAGTTTAGGCCGATAGAGAAACGCCCCTAATGCTGAAACCAAGGTGAAAATGTACAGGGTATTATAACCGTCGCCCAATAGATACATGACAAAGCCGAAACAACCAATGCTAGTGACCAATGCCATAGAAACGGCAACAGCCACCTGATAGCGGTTTTTTGAGGGCTGTGTACCGGGCATGGTTTGCGCCAACCTCAGTTGGACATAACGCAGTAGGTTGGTGACCGGCAGCATAATTATCGCCAGCACATACAGCAACGTCCTGACCAGGATGCGTTGGTGTTCAGGCAAGGGCTGTTGCAATGCCTCACCGCTGATAAGGCTGGTGGCGATTAGTGCCAGCAAAGCCAGCCCAACCAGCCCAACCAGCAACCAAGGTAACAACATATCCGCTTTACAGCGGCTTGGGTCAATAGATTCTTGCATATTATTTCCTATGGCCTGCTTAAGCTACCGGACATTTGACCCGCTAATCCCATTCAAAAATTTTCCATAAGTTGACATGTCCGTCTTGGTTCATGTCACTACGGCGGCTATCTAATGTGCCATCGCCGTTAGAATCCAGAAAATAATAGGAAGGGCCAATATCCGGCACCACTTTTATCATGTACAGCCTGCCGCCCACCCGATATTCATGCATGATTCTGTCACCGCGCCGGACAATAGTGATATCCGGCTCCAAGGTCTCACCGCTATGCACAGGCAACGGCGGTTGCGGCACGTCCGGCACAGACTCCAGCGGCGGGTGGTCGTCGGCAAAAGCGCTGCCAGCAACAAGCAAGATGGGGGCGATAAAACGGCGCATATAGGCGACTCCAGTGAATATCAAACTGCCTCATATTATGACAGTTTTAATGGGCTTGCTTCAGAATTCTTGCGGTATCCAGTAAAGCTTAAACCGTCACCGAAATTCCACCCTAAAAAGAAGGCTGCTAAACATCCATGACCCGTCACCACCGTTCTTTGTTTATTTTCCGGCGCGATTTGCGGATAACCGATAATAACGGCCTCAATCAGGCTTTGCAGTTATCCCAACAGGTGTTGCCTTGTTTTATTTTTGATCCCAGGCAGATTAAAGCGCACCCTTACCAAAGCCAACCTGCCTTGGCATTTATGTTGCAATCGCTGGCTGACTTGCGACAGCAACTGAAGGATAACGGCGGGGAACTGGCTTTATATCAGGGGCAACCCGAACAGGTCATAAGCAAGCTACACAGCGAACAATGCATTGATGCGGTGTTTATCAACCGCGATTACACGCCGTTCAGCCGTCACCGTGATGCCGATATTGCCGACACGTGCCAAGCTTTGGGCATAACATTGCATTACCTTGCCGATGCCTTGTTGAATGAGCCGGAACAAGTGCTTAAAAACGGGCAAACGCGCTCACTGCATAACGGGCAAACGCCCTATCAAGTATTCACGCCGTTTTACAAAAATGCGGCCCGTTTGCCGGTCACTTTGCCCAAGCCGCTAGCGGGTAAGCACTTTTTAGCGGTTGGCGATACCGGAATCCAACTGGAAGCATTTACTGCACCTTATAACCAATCCTGCATCATGGGCGGACGCAGCACAGCTCTGCGCATACTCGATGACTTGTCGGGCTATCACGATTACCAAAGCAAACGCGATTTTCCGGCCTTGCCCGGCACCAGCAAACTGTCGGCACATTTAAAATTTGGCACCTGTTCGGTGCGGGAAGTTTATCATGCCATCAGCCAGCAATTGGGGGATGGGCATCCATTGCTCAGGCAATTGTACTGGCGGGATTTTTTTACCCATATTGCTTACCACTATCCGCAGGTGTTCGGCGCACCGTTCCAGAAACAATACGCCAACCTGCCTTGGGACAATAACCTGGACAACTTCCAAAAATGGTGTGAGGGCAAAACTGGCTTTCCGTTGGTTGATGCGGGTATGCGTGAACTGAACGCCAGTGGTTTTATGCATAACCGTGTGCGTATGGTGGTGGCTTCCTTTTTAGTGAAGGACTTGCATATTAGCTGGTGGTGGGGGGAACGCTATTTTGCGCAGAAATTGGTCGATTATGACCCCTGTGTGAATAACGGCAATTGGCAATGGGCCGCCTCGACCGGTTGTGATGCCCAACCTTATTTCCGCATTTTTAACCCGTGGCTGCAACAGAAAAAATTTGACCCGGAATGCCGCTACATCTGCCACTGGCTACCGGAATTACAAGGGCTGCCTCCTAAAACTGTCCATCAGTGGCACTCCCTGCACTTCCCCTGTGCTTATCCGCCACCTATGCTAGACCATGCGACGGAAAGCGCCTTGAGCAAAGCCGTGTTCAAAGCAGCGGCACGACCATCAATCCAAACCACTTAATCCATCAATCCAAACCACTTAATCCATCAGTTCAAACTGGTCTTTACCGACACTGCAAACAGGACAAATCCAATCATCAGGCACATCGGCCCACAGCGTACCCGCTGCAATGCCCGACTCTGGGTCGCCTTCGGCCTCATCATATATATGGCCACATATCTCACATTCGTATTTTTTATATTGGGTCATGCCATGTTCCAAAGAAAATTAAAACTAAGCTATCAATGTAGCAGTTAACGGGTAATTTTCAACCCTTATTTGTAATGGTTTTAAAGGGCAGGTATTGCGCGGCATGGTTTTTA
>CAJAWH010000014.1 GCA_903945605.1 uncultured Methylococcaceae bacterium
GCCGCAAGGCTGGTAAGGGTGAAAAGGTGCGGTAAGAGCGCACCGCGCAACTGGTAACAGAAGTGGCATGGCAAACCCCACCCGGAGCAAGATCAAATAGGGGGACAGACGCGTGGCCCGCGCGGTTCCCGGGTAGATTGCTTGAGCCGCAGGGTGACTTGCGGCCTAGATGAATGGCTGTTCTCGACAGAACCCGGCTTACAGGCTAACTCTTTCTTTTTTTAACCCGCCTTTGTTTTACATACAGATTCCCCATCCATTTGCACCCGCTACCGCACATTTACCCGCCCAATCCAAATTTTTCTTGCCTTTTGCCCTAGCCCCATACTGACACCCCCCGTCAACGCCATACCCTTACCAATTATTTAACTTTTTGATAAAACTTAAGATTTGTCTGCTGTGCCGATGCCATTCGGAAATCACGGCAAGAATCGTCTAAGTCATTGTCAAAAAAGAAAGATTCTATTTAAAAAGCCGCTTGACTATCAGGCCGCAGAACTCTATAGTGGTGACTAATGGAGGATAATGGAGTATTTTGGCATTAAAGTGGTTTTTTCTGGTGGCAATGAGGAAATGTTTTGTTTCGCGGCACAAATTCAATCAATCTCGACGACAAAGGCCGATTTGCAATTCCGACCAAGTACCGTGAAGAACTACAGGCAATTTGTGACCGCAAACTGGTTGTGAGCATCGCCATGGATCAGCGTTGCGCCAGCGAAAAAGGCTGTCTATGGCTCTATCCTGAAAGCGAATGGGAACGCATTGAAAAAACCATCAATGGCTTGCCCACACTTAACCCGACCGCCATCAATCTTAAGCGTTTCTTTATTGGCAATGGCACAGAATGTGAAATGGATAGCCAAGGCAGGCTGCTATTGCCGGAAAAGCTCAGAAAACATGCACAAATGGACAAAAAAATCGTACTGGTTGGCTTAGGCGAAAAATTCGAAGTTTGGAATGAGGATGCGTTCACCGCCAAAGAAAACGACTTCTTCAACGGTGAAGGTTCAGATGAGGGGCTCGCAGAACTGGGCGACCTGTCTTTCTGATGCCAATGCCTAATACGGAACACCAACCGGTCATGCTGGCGGAAACACTACAGCATTTGGCAATAGTGGCAAATGGCATTTACCTCGACTGTACATTTGGTCGCGGCGGTCATAGCCAAGCAATCCTCAAGCAACTGGGGCCAACGGGGCGGTTGCTGGCTTTCGACAGGGACAACGATGCCATCCGCTCAGAATACGCAGACGCCCTAAAAAAAGACAGCCGCTTCACCCTAGCGCAATGTTGGTTTTCCAGCATGGCTGATGAAATTAAAAACGCTGGGTTGATTGGGCAAGTCGATGGCATTTTATTGGACTTGGGCGTTTCCTCCCCACAACTGGACACCCCCGAAAGAGGCTTTAGCTTTATGCGCAATGGGGCTTTGGATATGCGTATGGACTGCTCGACCGGTTTATCCGCCCAAGACTGGCTAGCGACCATTGATGAAAAATCGCTGGCTCAGGTGCTATTCGATTTTGGTGAAGAACGCTTTGCCAGAAAAATTGCCGCAGCAATCATTGAACGCAGGTCCCACGCCCCCATCACAACCACGCTTGAGCTGGCAAAACTGGTTGAAGATGCCGTACCCGTCAAGGAAGCACACAAGCATCCTGCAACACGCACATTTCAGGCAATCCGCATAGCAATCAATCAGGAACTGGAGGAGTTGGCGGCAGCCTTGCAACAATCGATACAGGTGCTGAAGCCGCAAGGCCGCTTGGTGGTGATTGCCTTCCATTCGCTGGAAGACCGCATAGTCAAACGGTTTATCCGTGCCGAGTCAGGCCACAAGTTCGACTTGGGCAAACTGCCCATTAAAGAAATTGACCGGGACAAAGGCACTTTAAAAAAAGTGGGCAAGGCCATCAAGGCAAGCCCCGGTGAAGTGGCCTTAAATGCCCGGTCACGCAGTGCCGTTATGCGCGTGGCGGAGCGGGTTTGAGATGATGGCATGGCGAGTCGCCTTGGTGGGCTGTTTACTGACCATCTGGTTAGGATCAGCAATGGCGGTTATATACAGCCAATACTTATCACGCTTATTGTTTATTGAAATACAGAGGCAACAAAAAATATTGCAGCGGTCAGATGTTGAATGGGGGCAATTACAGCGGGAGCTGATGACGCTTACTGAACAAAATCAAATAGAACGCAATGCGGTGGATAAACTGAAGTTGGTCGCGCCGTCCCGTGAAAATATTATTTTTGTGAAACCTAAATGAACGTTTTCCATGTAAAAAAAATGACCGCCATAAGCAAAGATGACTTTTCTGGCCGGAGAAAGTTTCTAAGCTGTTTTATGTTGCTGGCTATGTGCGGCCTGATTGGCCGGGCATTTTATTTACAAGTGCTGAACAAACAATTTTACATAGACAAAGGTGAACTCCAACAGATCAGGGTGGTTGAATTACCGGCACACCGCGGCATGATCAAGGACAGGAATGGCAATCCCTTGGCGGTCAGCACCGCAGTTGAAACCATTATCATAGACCCTATGGAGTTGGCCTCAAAAACACTGACCGCAAATGACGACTATATCATAAGGCTACATAGGGATAAAAAGGCCAAGCTGACCGATGCCCAAAAAGCCGAGGCAGCCGACCAGTATAAAATCAAAAAAGCCGACAACATTGTTGCAATGGAAAAGCTTTTGCAATTGCCTAAAGGCCAAATGGCGCAATTGCTCAAGGATAACGCCAAAAAACATTTTTATGTCTTGGCCAAGAACGTTGAGCCTGACAAAGCGGCCCAAATTAAGGCCTTGGGCTTATGGGGCGTAACCACCTCCCAGCAGTTTAAGCGCTTTTATCCGACCGCATCCGTGTTAGGCCATGTAGTGGGCTTCACCGATGAAAACGATGTCGGGCAAGCGGGCATGGAAGCCAGTTCTGAACAGCGCCTCAAAGGGACGCCCGGAAAAAAGAAAGTGCTTCTCGATGGCCTGCGGCGCATTATTGATGATATTGAGAGCGTACAAGAGCCTATTGACGGTCAGGACATAGATCTGAGCATCGATCTGCGCCTCCAGTATTTGGCTTACCGCGAATTGCAGCGGGGCGTTGCCGATAATCATGCCAAAGCCGGCACCATGGTCATTTTGGATGCCAAAACCGGCGAGATATTAGCCTGCGCCAACCAACCCTCATTTAACCCTAATGAGCGAAGCGAGCTACAAGAAAAACTCTATCGGAACCGCGCCATCACCGAAGTGTTTGAACCCGGCTCAACCGTCAAGCCATTCATCGTTGCGGGGGCTTTAGATGGCCACTACATTAGCCTTAATGATATTTTTCATACCCACGGGATATTCCAAGTAGGCAACGACATCGTAAGGGACACGCACAATCACGGCACAATGGACTTGACCGATGCCATCAAGTACTCAAGCAACATTGCTGTCAGCCAAATAGCTTTACGGATGCCGCCCCAATACCAGCATTCGATTTATGAGCAGCTAGGTTTTGGCATTAAACCCGGTTCAGGCTTTGACGGTGAAACCAGAGGCACATTGAAGGATTACCGCCGATGGAAAGATTTTGACCGTGCTGCCCATGCTTTTGGTTATGGATTTAATGCATCGGCTTTGCAATTGGCACGCGCCTATACAGCACTGGCCAATGATGGCGTATTGCATTCGGTGACCATTCAGAAACGTGATGAAACCAATACAGATCAGACTGAGCGGGTGTTTTCGCCGCAAACAGCCCGCAAAGTAAAGGCCATGATGGAACAAGTCATCACCAAAGAAGGCACCGCCTATGAAGCGCGGGTTGAAGGCTACACAGTGGCCGGCAAAACTGGCACGGCAAAAAAAGCAGGCCCACATGGCTACATCGAAAACCATTATTTCTCAGTGTTTGCCGGAATGATACCCGCCAAAAATCCCCGCTTAATAGCGGTGGTCATGATTGATGAACCCAGTGCTGGCGAATACTACGGCGGCAAAGTCGCAGCACCGGTATTTGCACGGGCAATGGCAGGGGCCATGCGTATTTTGGCAGTGACACCGGACAAACAAGAAACCCTATCTATATTATTGACCCAAAACCACTATACAAGACCATGATATTGAGTGACTTGCTTAATGGATTGACCAGGCTAACGGAGACCGCCGCTGAACATGAAGTGAATGGCTTGGCTTTGGATAGCAGAAAAGTTCAGGCAGGCAACGCCTTCATTGCCTTGGCAGGCTTCCAGCAACATGGTTTGTCGCATCTTCAGCAAGCACTAGACAATGGCGCAGCGGCAGTATTGTTTGACCCGCAAAAAGGTGGCGCCGATCTGCTAAAAAATTTTTCAGGCCATCTTAAGATTCCAACAATAGCCATTAACGACCTGACTAAAACTTTAGGCCTGATTGCAGCACGTTTTTATGGACATCCGTCGCACCATCTTAATGTTATCGGCATTACCGGCACCAACGGCAAAACCTCCTGCAGCCATTTTCTAGGCCAACTGCTGGATAATTGCGGTGTTATTGGCACGCTTGGCTGGGGTAGCTTTGGGCAACTCAACAAAACCGCCAACACCACTCCCGACGCGCTGGCGTTGCAGGCCATGCTGGGGGAACTGGCCAAACAGCACATACAAACCGTAGCGCTGGAAGTGTCCTCGCAGGGGTTGGATCAAGGCAGAGTAAACGGGATTAGCTTTACAGGCGCCTTATTCACCAACATCAGCCGCGACCATTTGGATTACCATCTCACCATGGACGCTTACCTGCAGGCCAAATTGGCCTTGTTTGCAAAACCCGAACTTACTTTTGCAGTGGTAAATCTGGATGACCCGCACAGCGGCTCCGTGGTGTCCGCCATACCCGCCCATACAGAAGTTTGGGGCATTAGCCAAACAGGGCGGAAACCGCTAAAAGGCGAAAGCTTGCTGGCGGACATGGTGACCCATCAGGCAGAAGGCATTAGCTTCCGTATCAGCTGGCGTGACCATACCGCAACCGTTACGCTGCCACTCTATGGCGACTATAACATCGCCAACGCCTTAAGTGTGCTGGCAGTAGCCTTAGCATTGAGTATGCCCTTTACAACAGCAATTGCAAGGCTGGCACAATTAAAAACCATCTCCGGCCGTATGGAACGTTTTGGAGAAACCAACCAGCCGAGCGTATTTGTAGATTATGCACATACCCCTGATGCCTTGGATAAAGCATTATCCAGCCTACGCCAACACAATGGCAATACCTTATGGCTGGTGTTTGGCTGTGGCGGCAACCGCGACACCGGAAAACGTGCGGAAATGGGCAAAATAGCCGAACAGTGGGCAGACCACATCATTATCACTGACGACAACCCGCGTTTTGAAAACTCAGAGGCGATAATCGCCGATATTTTGGCAGGCTGCAAAATGGGCAAAACACAGGTAATCGCTGACCGCCGCCAAGCCATTGCCCATGCCATAAGCCAAGCGGCAGCCACAGATTATGTATTGATCGCCGGTAAAGGCCATGAAGACTACCAAGAAATCAATGGTGTTTGCCACCCGTTCAGCGACCGGGATATCGTGGCCCGTTGCTTGGCAAGCAGCTATGCCCATCCAGCAAAAGCCACCCATTGCCAAGCTTTTAACCCAATGACCCCGTCCCAACCATGAATCTGTTGCTAAGTGAAATTGCCGCCATAACGTCAGGGCAAATGCACGGTGAAAACCTTGCAATATCATCTTTGGGCATTGACACACGCACCCTTCAGCCAGGCCAACTCTATGTTGCCATCAAAGGGGAGTTTTTTGACGGGAATGAATTTATCAGCCAAGCCCAACAAGCGGGCGCCCATGCTGCCATTGTCCATGCCGGCACCCATGCCGACATACCCCACATTGTAGTGGCCGACACCCGGCTGGCTTTGGCACAAATAGCCGGTGCATGGCGCAACAAGGCCCATGTGCAGGTGGTAGGTATCACCGGCAGCAACGGCAAAACGACTGTCAAGGAAATGACTGCTGCCATTTTAGCCACTGCTGGCAGCACCTTATTCACTCAAGGCAACCTGAATAACGACATTGGAGTACCGCTCACCCTGATGCGCATACAAAGTACGCATCGCTATGCGGTGATAGAAATGGGTGCCAACCATGCTGGGGAAATAGCCCACACCAGCCACTATGCCCAAGCCGACGTGGTGATTTTAAATAATGCCGGTGCTGCCCATCTGCAAGGTTTTGGCAGCCTGGATGGTGTTGCCCAAGCCAAGGGTGAAATTATACAAACGCTTAAACCGGAAGGCATCGCCATCATTAACCGTGACGACCCATACTTCAATTATTGGAAAGGCGTGGCGGGGGCAAGAAAGACCCTTTGTTTTGGCCTAGCAAGCGAAGCCGATATCTATCCATCGGATATACATAGCGAAATAAGCGATAACCTGCTGTTGACGCGCTTTCAGCTGGTTTGTCCACAGGGCGAGACAACCATCCGTTTGCCGTTGGCAGGCAAGCACAATGTCATGAACGCCTTGGCGGCGGCGGCGGCGGCATTGGCTTTAGAATTAAGCCTTGAGCAAATTGCCGAAGGCTTGGCCCGCGTCAAATGTGTGACCGGGCGGTTACAGCCACTAATAGGCCGTCTTGGCAACATCATTATCGACGACACCTATAACGCCAACGCCGATTCGCTGAAAGCGGGCCTGGATGTATTGGCGAGTTGCCCAGGGCGGCCCTGGTTAGTGCTGGGCATGTTTGGTGAACTAGGGGAAGACAGCGCCAAATTGCACGCCGCGCTGGCCCCGCTGATCAAAGCCAGCGGTGTGGAGCGTGTCTTTGCGGTAGGGGAAGATTGCCGGCATACGGTGGCGGCTTTTGGCACAGGGGCAAGCCATTACCCGGACCAACACGCTTTAATTGCTGCAGTACAACAGGAATGCACCGGCACGGAGACAATTTTAATCAAAGGCTCAAGGGCGCAGCGCATGGAAAATGTAGTGGCGGCTCTGGTGGATAATTTCAGGATATAGACGATGTTACTTTATTTAACAGAATACTTGATGCGTTTTGATGGTGGCTTTAGGGTGTTCCATTACCTGACTTTCCGCGCCATTCTGAGCGTGTTGACTTCTTTGGGCATTTCCCTATGGATTGGCCCCA
This sequence comes from uncultured Methylococcaceae bacterium, assembly GCA_903945605.1. Taxonomy (GTDB): domain Bacteria; phylum Pseudomonadota; class Gammaproteobacteria; order Methylococcales; family Methylomonadaceae; genus Methylovulum. The sequence continues at coordinate 7,138 of CAJAWH010000014.1, forward strand.
TGATGATTGACAAACTCAGCGTAAAAAAAATAGGCCAAAGCATCCGCGAACTGGGCCCGCAATCCCACTACCAAAAATCAGGCACCCCAACCATGGGCGGCACTTTGATTTTGGTTGCTATCGCCTTGAGCACCCTGCTTTGGGCTGATCTAAGCAACCGATATATTTGGGTCATCTTGCTGGTCACATTAGGTTATGGCGTCATCGGCTTTTTAGATGACTATAAAAAAGTCATCAAACGTAACAGTGACGGCTTGTCGGCAAAGGCCAAATACTTAGGGCAATCCCTAATTGGCATGGTGGCGGCAGTTTTCTTATACACAACCGCTGTGTTGCCCGCTGAAACACAATTTATCCTGCCTTTTTTTAAAGAGGTCATGATTGATATGGGCTGGATGTATGTGGTGTTGACCTATTTTGTGATTGTTGGCACCAGTAACGCCGTCAACCTGACCGATGGCTTGGATGGCCTGGCGATTATGCCTTCCGTGATGGTTGCAGCAGGCCTGGGCGTGTTTGCGTATCTGTCCGGAAACATCAACTTTGCTGAATATTTGTCCATTCCTTATCTGCCAAATGCCGGCGAACTGATTGTTTTTTGCGCGGCCTTAATTGGTGCGGGCCTGGGGTTTTTATGGTTTAACACCTATCCGGCGATGGTCTTTATGGGCGATGTCGGTGCCTTGGCACTGGGCGCGGCTTTAGGCGTGCTGGCGGTTTTAGTGCGGCAAGAAATTGTACTGGTCATTATGGGTGGCGTATTTGTGATGGAAACCTTATCGGTGATCATCCAAGTGGCCTCCTTCAAAACCACCGGCAAACGGGTATTTAAAATGGCCCCTATCCATCACCATTTTGAATTGAAGGGCTGGCCCGAGCCACGTGTCATTGTACGGTTTTGGATCATCACCATCATCTTGGTGTTGATTGGCCTGGCCACACTTAAGCTGAGGTAAGCATGGACAACGCAACCATCCTACAAAATTTAAAAAAGCATTTTGCCCTCGACCCCCAAACATCTAAAGTGCTGGTGGTGGGCATAGGCAGCACCGGCATTTCCGTCGCCCATTTTTTACGCAAACTGGGGTTTAAGTTCGCCATTACCGATAGCCGCCCTAGCCCCCCGCTATTGCACGAGTTTTTTGAAATGATGCCGGACACACCAGTGTTCACCGGTGGTTTCGATGAACCCGCCTTTAAAGTGTCCACCCATCTGGTGGTAAGCCCCGGCATTGCATTAAACGAAAAAGCCATCATTAAAGCCATTGCCAACGGCACTCAAATTGTCAGTGATATTGACTTGTTCGCCTGTTCGGACGATGCCCCTATAATCGGCGTGACCGGTTCCAACGGCAAAAGCACCGTCACCACCATGCTGGGCGAAATGGCGGCGACGGCAGGTTTACGGGTGGCTATTGGCGGCAACCTGGGCATACCGGCATTAGATTTGCTCAACCAACACGCACAGCTCTATGTAATAGAGTTGTCCAGCTTTCAATTGGAACGCACTTCTGCATTAAAAGCCGCCGCCGCAACGGTATTGAATATCAGTGCCGACCATTTGGACAGGCACAGCAGCATAACGGATTATGCGCAACAAAAACAACGGATATTCAATGGCGACGGCACAATGGTGCTTAATGCCGATGACCCGTTAGTGGCAGCCATGCATGAGCCAGACCGTACTGCATTGACATTTTCCATTAAAAAACCCGCCGATTTCCACCTTGCCTGGCACGGCAATGAAGAATACCTGATGCAAGGGACAACCCCCTTAATGCCATTGGCAGCATTGCCATTAGAAGGCCGTCACAATGCTGCCAATGCCTTGGCGGCACTGGCCTTGGGCACAGCAGTGGGATTGGACAGCCAAGCCATGTGCAATGCTTTGCGTAATTTTAAAGGCTTGGAGCACCGGATGCAAAAAGTCGCGGATATCCGTGGCATCACGTGGATAAATGACTCCAAAGCGACCAATATTGGCGCTTGTGTCGCGGCATTGGAAGGCTATCTGGATAAAGTTATCCTAATTGCCGGCGGGGAAGCCAAAGGCGCCGATATGAACGAACTCAAACCGGTAGTCTGTGCCAAGGCCAAAAGTGTAGTGCTCATGGGCAAAGATGCCCCCTTGATAGAACAAGCCTTAGCGGGTTGTGTGCCCGTTTATTCCGCCAGCAACATGAACGAGGCTGTAAAAATTGCCGCCTCGTTGGCAAAAACGGGCGATAGTGTACTGTTGTCGCCCGCTTGCGCGAGTTTGGACCAATTTAAAAACTATCAGGACCGTGGCAATAAGTTTGTCAAAGCCGTCATGGAGCTTGCCCGATGAGCCGTGCCATAAAACCAGCCTATAAAGAAGCCTTTCATTTTGACGGGCTGCTGGCACTGACCAGCATCTTAATTATTGTATTCGGCTATATAATGGTGGTGTCTTCATCTTTGCATTGGGCGGTACAAAAAGATAACGGCAACTTATTTGACCCGCTGTTTGCCGAACCATTCAAACACGAAATAGTCAAGCAATTGATGCATATTAGCATCGGCATAAGCTTGGGATATGTGCTTGCCAAGAACATCCCGATGCGCTTTTGGGAAAAACAGGGCGGGCTGTTGTTTGGTATTGGCCTGTTATTGCTGATAGTGGTGCTGATACCCAATGTAGGCACTACCATCAACGGCAGTGTCCGCTGGCTAAAAATTGCAGGCTTTAGCATCCAAGTGTCGGAACTGATGAAATTCTTTGCCGTCATCTACATGGCAGGCTATGTCAGCCGCCATCATAAATCAATATGCAAATCAGCCTTTAGCTTGCTTAAACCTTTATTGCTGTTTGGCTTTGCTTGTAAATTATTGCTGATGGAACCAGATTTTGGTTCTTCGGCGGTGCTGATTATCATCGCCATGGGCATCATGTTTTTGGCAGGCGCGCAATTGTCGCAATTTATCTTATTTTTTGTGATACTTTCAGGAGCGGGCGCAATTCTCGTTGCTGGCTCAGGCTACCGCTCGTTAAGGGCCACCAGTTTTATTAACCCATTTGATGACACCCACGGCTCTGACTATCAATTATCCAATGCACTGATCGCTATTGGGCGCGGCGAGTGGCTGGGCGTTGGTCTTGGCAGCGGTGTACAAAAACTGTTTTATCTGCCGGAAGCCAATTCCGATTTTATATTTTCAGTGATTGGTGAAGAGCTAGGGTTTATGGGGGTGTTGATGGTGATTCTGCTTTTTGCCACACTGGTTTGGCGGGCTTTTGCCATTGCCAAGGCCGCCGAAATGGCAGAGCAAAGATTTTCAGCCTACTTGTGCTACGGCATAGGCATCTGGTTTGCCGTTCAAGTCTTCGTGAACATGGGCGTGAACATGGGCATTTTGCCAACCAAAGGCTTAACCTTGCCGCTAATGAGTTACGGCGGCAGCAGTATGATAATTATGTGTTGCACGGTGGCATTATTATTTCGGGTGCATAGCGACGCTGTCGAATTGAACGCCAGCTCGCCTAAGAAAAGGTTTGGGGCATGGGCAAATCAATAGTCATTATGGCGGGTGGTACGGGCGGGCATGTATTCCCAGCACTCGCAGTCGCCCAATATTTGCTTGATTTGGGCTGGCAAGTCAGCTGGCTTGGCACGCGCAAAGGGCTGGAAAGCAGGGTTGTGCCTGAACAAGGTATTGCTATGGATTGGCTACCGGTGGCGGGGGTCAGGGGCAAGGGCGGAGTAGCCAAGCTAACCGCCGTGTTCTTGTTGCTGCAAGCTTGCCTGCAAGCGTGGGTGGTGCTACGCCGCCGCAAACCTGATGTGGTGCTGGGCATGGGTGGTTTTGTTGCCGGCCCCGGTGGTTTAATGGCCAAATTGCTGGGCATTCCGCTGATTATCCATGAGCAAAACCGAGTACCCGGCACCACTAACCGTTGGCTGGCCAAATTTGCCAGAAGGGTGCTGGAGGCATTTCCGGACAGCTTTAATAAAAACATCAACGCCCAATGCACCGGCAACCCGCTGCGTAAACAATTTATGCTCCAAGCCGAATTGGCAACCCTAAAAACCGACCATAATGGCTTGAATGTGCTGGTAGTGGGTGGTAGCCAAGGCGCACAAGCACTGAATAATGCACTGCCTGAAGCACTGGCACAAATCAAAGATGCCGTGGTCAAACACCAAACAGGCGCCGCCATGCAGCAACAAGTCGCCCAACGCTATGCCGAATTGGCTGTAAACGCCGATGTGCAGGCTTTCATCACTGACATGGCTGCCGCGTACCAATGGGCCGATTTGGTCATCTGCCGCGCCGGTGCAATGACTGTCAGCGAAGTGGCTGCCATGGGCGTTCCGGCCATTTTCATCCCGCTGCCCAATGCTATTGACGACCATCAGGTCGCCAATGCGCGATTCTTGGGCGAGGCCAATGCCAGCGTAACGGTATTACAAAAAGACTTGCAAGCGGACAATTTGGCCGCACACATACAATCCGTGCGAAAAAACTTGGCAGCAATGTCACAAGCGGCGCAACAATGCGCCCGACTGGACGCAACGGCAACCGTGGCGGCGGTATGTATAACAGAGGCGGGCGCATGAACTTTCCGAAAAACACCCTTTCCACCCGCTTGATTGCCGCCGTGTTAGGCAACATCGACCATATCCATTTTGTCGGGATTGGCGGCACAGGCATGAGCGGCATTGCCGAAGTGTTGGCTAATTTAGGCTATCAGGTATCCGGTTCGGACATCAAAGACAGCCCTGTCACGCAACGCCTGGCAAGCTTAGGGGTGACCATCCACATTGGCCATCGATGCGAAAACATCATTGAGGCTGATGTGCTGGTGATCTCCAGTGCGGTTGACCCTAGCAACGTGGAAGTGGAAGCGGCAGCCATGAAACGCATCCCCATCATCCCAAGGGCAGAAATGTTGGCGGAGCTGATGCGCTTTCGTTTTGGCATAGCGGTTGCCGGCACACATGGCAAAACCACCACCACCAGCCTGACGGCCAGCCTATTGGCGGAAGGTGGCTTAGACCCCACTTTTGTCATTGGTGGTCGGTTGAACAGTGCCGGCAGCAATGCCAAACTGGGCTTAAGCAATTATCTGGTGGCGGAAGCCGATGAAAGCGATGCCTCATTTTTATATTTGCAGCCGATGATCGCCATTGTCACGAATATTGACCAAGATCACATGGCAACTTACCAAAACTGCTATCAGCGCCTAAAAGAGACGTTTTTGGAGTTTTTGCACCACCTGCCTTTTTACGGCTTGGCGGTGTTATGTTTGGATGACGAAGGTGTGCAAGCCATATTGCCGCATATATCCAAACCGACCATGACTTATGGTGTCCATCCAGACGCTGATGTGCGTGCTGTTGATATCCATCAACAAGGCATGCAAACTTCGTTTACCGTCATGCGCCGTGGCAATTACCCACCCTTGCCTGTAACGTTAAATATGCCCGGTTGGCACAATATGCTGAACGCACTGGCTGCCATTGCCGTCGCAACCAAAATAAATGTTGAAGATGCCGCCATTAAACGCAGCCTACTGGCGTTTACCGGTGTGGGCCGACGGTTTCAAGTCAATGGTGATGCGCCATTGGCAGAAGGCCGGGTGACCTTGGTGGATGACTACGGGCATCACCCGCGCGAAATGGCCGCCACATTTGAAGCCATGCGCCAAGCCTGGCCAAACCGCCGCACCGTGGTTATTTTTCAGCCACACCGATATAGCAGGACGCGTGACTTATTTGAAGATTTTGTTCATGTGCTATCCAGCGTGGACGTGCTGATATTATCGGAAGTCTATTCCGCCGGTGAAACCGCTATCCCAGGCGCTGACGGTCGGGCATTGAGCCGGGCAATACGGGTGCGTGGCCAAGTTGATCCAGTGTTTATTGAAAGCTGGGATGAATTGCCAAAAATTCTAGTCAGTATTTTGAAGGCGGATGACGTGATTTTGACGCTCGGCGCAGGCAATGTGGGGCAAATTGCCACGCAACTGCCAAAATTGTTGGCAGAAACATTGGCGGCCCATTCGTGAAAGGACAATTATTGCTGGATGAAAAACTGGCGAAATACACCAGTTGGCGGGTAGGTGGCAAGGCCGACCGCCTGTACATCCCGTTTGACAAAAATGATTTGATTGAATTTATAAAACTACTGCCACCGGCTGAACCACTATTCTGGATGGGGCTAGGCAGCAACTTGTTGGTCAGGGATGGCGGCATCCGCGGCACTGTCATTAACACTAAAGGCCGCTTAAAACAAATGAACGTTAGCGAGGATGGCACGGTATATGTTGAAGCGGGTGTGCCCTGTGCCCATGTTGCGCGGTTTTGTAGTGAACTTGGCTTGGCAGGTGCAGAATTTTTGGCAGGCATCCCAGGTACGATGGGCGGTGCTTTGAAAATGAATGCAGGTGCATTTGGTGGGGAAACGTGGCCTATTGTCAACCGTGTCGAGATGCTGGCCGTCAATGGCACGGTGACCATGCGCCCACCGACTGATTTTAAAATCAGCTACCGCTCAGCCAAAGGGTTTGAGGACGAATGGTTTTTAGCAGCCCATTTGCAATTGCCGACCGGTGATGCCGCTGAAAGCATAAAAAAAATAAAAGGCCTGTTGGAGCAACGCGCAAAAACCCAACCCACCAACCAACCCAGTTGCGGCTCGGTGTTCATCAACCCGCCCGGCCACTATGCCGCTAAACTCATAGAAGAGCTGGGCTTGAAAGGTTATAGCCTAGGCGGGGCTTGTGTGTCCGAAAAACACGCCAATTTTATAATAAACACGGGCAATGCCACAGCGAGTGACATTGAACGGCTGATTGCTTTTGTACGATATGAAGTTAACGAAAAAAAAGGTGTTTTGTTGCAAACAGAAGTCTGTATGGTAGGCGAAGAAAGGGGGCGTGGTCATGAATGATCCAAAACAATTTGGTCGGGTCGCCGTCATGATGGGCGGGGCATCAGCTGAACGGGCAGTCTCGCTACGCAGTGGCAACGCGGTCTATCAGGCCTTGCTGAGCCAAGGCGTTGATGCGCTGGCTGTCGATGTCACCGGCAGCCCGCTTGATGCATTGACTGGTTTGCAGATTGACCGGGTGTTCAACATCATCCATGGTCGAGGCGGTGAAGATGGCGTGTTACAAGCCTTGCTGGATGTATTGGGCATTCCCTACACAGGCAGCGGTGTGCTGGCCTCAGCCCTGAGCATGGACAAACTACGCACCAAGCTATGCTGGCAAGGCTATGGGCTGGTCACGCCACCTTGGGCGCTATTGAAAAATGCCGCCGATATTGACAACTGCATCAGCAAGCTCGGCTTTCCGGTCATTGTCAAGCCTGCCCAGGAGGGTTCTAGCATTGGCATGAGCAAAGCCACAAACCGTGCCGAATTGCTGCAAGCACTAGCGGTTGCCGCCGAATATCACTGCGATGTTTATGCCGAAAGCTGGGTACAGGGCAAAGAATACACGGTTGCGTTATTGGATGGCAAAGCTTTACCGGTGATCCGCTTGGAAACCCCTAACGCGTTTTATGATTATGAAGCCAAATACCTTGCCAACACCACCCAATACCATTGCCCTTGTGGCTTAAGCGCCAGCGAAGAGCAATGCCTGCAAGACGTGGCGGAAACAGCCGGACAAGTCATTGGCGTAACGGGCTGGGCACGCGTGGATGTGTTCATTGATAACCATGGCCAATATCAATTGATAGAAATCAACACCGTTCCCGGCATGACTGATCATAGCTTAGTGCCCATGGCGGCGAAACATGCCGGCATCAGCTTTGCGGAACTGGTTTGGCGGATATTGGCAAGCAGCTTCCCGAATGGCAGCACCTTTGGCGTAACGGATTAATGGCAGTTTATGTCGCTTGCAAAAAAAAGCCTTTGGGCAATGTTATTGTTGGCATTGCTGGGCGTATTGGGTTACAAGTTGTTAAAACACCTGCCACCGTTACAAATAGCTTCTTCACCTATAAGATATGTTAGAGTTGAGGGTTATTTTCAATACTTGACCAAACATGACCTGCAAACTGTGTTACAGCCGCAGTTATCAGCAGGTTTTTGGGAGGCCAATATGCAAGCCATACAGGAAGCTATCAGCACCTTGCCATGGATTGAATCGGCTGGCGTGACACGGATTTGGCCAGACACTATAGCTATTCAAGTAATAGAAAAGACAGCCTATTCCCGATGGGGTGAAAAAAGCCTCATCACCGAAAACGGCGACATCTTTACGCCTAATGATATTACGCCATTTTTGGGGCTGACCATTATTGATGGGCCTACACAACAACAACGTAAAGTCCTGGAAACCATGCAAGGCATTAAAAACACCCTGGCGGACCAATCCTTGACCCTGACCGAATTCAGGATCAATGGTCGAGGGGCTTGGCGGATTAAGCTGTCCAGCGGCCTGGTAATACAATTGGGGCGCGATGACCAACTGAGAAAATTAGACCGGTTTTTAAAATCCTTGACCGTATTGGAACCCTCTAAAATAACAGCAATGGCTAAGGTTGACCTGCGTTACCCCAATGGCTATGCAGTAGTTTGGCAAACGGATGCGCCAACAGCGGCTTTAAACCCTCGCAACCCGCCTGATGGTTTGGCAACACCGTAAATATAATTTAAAGGGTAGCCTTCTTCAGCGGACGGGCTAAAATACACACAACCCGACCATTAAACTACCGCTACCTATAAAAACATGCGACATAATTGGCAGAGTAAATGAAATGGCAAAAAAAGCAGAACGCAATCTAATCGTCGGACTTGACATAGGCACCGACAAAGTTGCCGCCTTGGTGGGGGAAGTTAATGCCAATGGCAGCATAGAAGTGATTGGCCTAGGCAGCTGCCCATCAAAAGGGCTAAAGAGAGGGGTGGTGGTCGACTTGGAATTGACCGTGCAATCCATCCAAAAAGCGGTCGAAGAAGCAGAGCTGATGGCAGGTTGCCAAATAAAATCTGTATTCGCGGGCGTTGCCGGCAGCCATATCAAAAGCCTCAACTCACATGGCATAGTGGCGATTAAAGACAAAGGCGAAGTCACCCAATACGACATTGACCGGGTGATTGATTCCGCCAGGGCCATTGCCATACCGGCCGACCAACGCATTTTGCACATCCTGCCACAAAAATTTGTCATTGACCAGCAAGAAGGCATCAAAGACCCCATTGGCATGTCCGGCATCCGTTTGGAAGCCAAGGTGCACATCGTGACCGGCAACGGCAGTGCCTTACAAAACATCACCAATTGTATACGGCGCTGTGAACTGCAAGTGGATGACATTGTGCTTGAACAACTGGCTTCGTGCTATTCAGTATTGACCGAAGACGAAAAAGATTTGGGCGTATGCCTGATCGATATAGGCGGCGGCACCACTGACATTGCGATCTATGTCGAAGGTGGCCTCAGACACACAGCGGTGATCCCAATAGCGGGCGACCAAGTCACTAACGATATAGCGGTCGCGTTGCGGACACCGACCGCCTATGCTGAACACATCAAATGCAAGCATGCTTGTGCACTGACCCAAATGGCGGCGGTGGACGGCATTATTGAAGTGCCCAGTATTGGCGATCGTCCGCCGCGCAAAATATCCACGCAAAGCCTGTCGGAAATCATCGAGCCACGCTATGCGGAGCTGTTGGTGCTGGTGGAGGAAGAACTCCAGCATAGTGGGCTTAAGTCCATGATTCGTGGCGGCATAGTACTGACCGGCGGCAGTTCAAAAGCAAGGGGTTTAGTTGAGTTGGCAGAAGAAATCTTACACAAATCCGTTCGGGTCGGCGGCCCCGAACATGTCATGGGATTGGCAGAAGTGGTTAAAAACCCTATTTATTCAACTGCGGTGGGACTTTTGTTATACGGCAAAGAACACCAAGCAGGCAATATCACGGATGCCGGGACCAGCAATCTGTTTGAGAAAATAAAAAATTGGTTGCAGGGCAATCTTTAATGGCTTGGTTGCTATACAATTGACTGCAAAAATTACTTAAAAAAACAATAACAAACTGAAATTATCAAGATATTTTGTAAAAAATAAAAATTATCATGTATTTGTCTATAGGGGCAGCGAAAATGAAAGAGGCAGCGGATATGAAATTTAAAGAAGCAGATATGTTTAGTGAGACTGCCGTTATTAAAGTTATTGGTGTCGGTGGTGGCGGCGGCAATGCGGTTGATCACATGCTGGGCCATAAAATTGAAGGGGTGGAGTTCATTTGTGCTAACACCGATGCCCAAGCATTACGCAAACTGAGCGTCAGCACCATTATCCAACTCGGCATAGAACTGACTAAAGGCCTAGGTGCTGGCACCAACCCTGAAATAGGCAAGGAAGCTGCGCTGGAAAATAAAAACCGCATCAAAGAAGTTCTGCAAGGTGCGGACATGGTGTTTTTAACCGCTGGCATGGGCGGTGGCACAGGCACTGGAGCCGTACCGGTGTTTGCCGAAATTGCCAAAGAGATGGGCATTTTGACGGTAGCAGTGGTCACTAAACCATTTCAGTTTGAAGGCAAAAAGAAAATGCAGGTTGCCGAACAAGGCATCATCGAATTGGAAAAATATGTGGACTCACTGATCACCATACCCAATCAGAAATTATTGCCCGTGTTAGGCGAGGTGTCGTTGCTTGAGGCATTTAAAGCCGCCAACGATGTGCTGTTGGATGCGGTACAGGGCATCACTGAATTAATTGTCCATCCAGGTTTGATCAACGTTGACTTTGCCGATGTCAAAACGGTAATGAGCAGCATGGGGGCCGCGATTATGGGTTCAGGTTCAGCATCGGGTGATAACCGTGCCCGTGAAGCAGCGGAACAAGCCATTCGCTGCCCATTGCTGGAAGACATTAACCTACAGGGTGCGCGTGGCATATTGGTCAACATTTCGGCGGCGGACATGCGCATTTCAGAATTTAATGAAGTGGGCAGTATCGTCCATGAATTTGCCTCTGAAGATGCCATTATCAAAATCGGCACTGCCATTGACCCCAACTTGGGCGAAGACATTAAAGTGACCGTGGTCGCCACTGGCATGGGCACCCCACCTGCCACTGTGCCAATGGCCCAAATCCGGTCATTACGGGTGCACCAAGGCAACTATACAGATGGTCTGGACAAGAACGTAAGCATGCGTAGGGAGTCCGCAGAAAGCAATGCCAACAAACCTGACACTTTTGGCGTTAAGCCCAAACAGGATAGGGATTATGAAGGACTGGACATTCCCGCCTTCCTGAGACGCCAGGCAGACTAAGCCGTTTTTAGGCATCCCCTGGCTGTACTGGCACATCTTAGTGTGCCAGTACAGCCAGAGCGTTTTGTGCGGCTATTGCCCACTGAGCTTAAATTTTCGGTTCATTGTCATACCGGCTGCTTGTCCCGCCCACACCTATTCCCAGCAAGCAAACAGCCTCCACAAAAGCCCCTGTGTACAAGGGATACCAGTCATTATTTGCAAAAATATAATAGATTTAGACAGATAACCAGTGGCAAAAACCGCCACATTTAAATAAAATAACCTGCCAAACCATCCTTTCCATTCAGCTTAGCCATGCGGGCCTTTGTTTTTGCCTGTGTCGGCAGCTCTGAGTCATTGAACACTATGCAAGCAAACACCCTACCCCTTGGAATCGCCAACTTTTCTTACCCTGACTTATACGATACGGCAAAGCTGCAAAGCTTGGCTACGGTATTTGATGAGTCCGTCAAGCACCATGATGCTGGGCTATTTGAGCAATTTTCCGCCTACCGGCAAAGCCAAGGTGCGGGGATGTCACCCGAACAACAATCGGCATTGCTAGTGGCAATGGGGCCTTTTGTAGGGCAATTTGTTGCACGGCTGTTCAATGTGTCCGCCGCACACCAAGCCCAAGCAACACACATCAAAGATGAAATGGACAGCATTTTTACTTATAAAAATGAAGTGGTGGATAAATTAGGGGTGGTTTTTAAAGGACAAAACACGGGCGACTGGCCTATTCCCGCGATACTAAGCCGTTTTGACTTGCTGATTGAGGCCGCCTTTGCCGAAGCCAATCAGGATGAAGATGCCGAACGCCGCGTCGCCCGTGCCGGTGCAGCCATTGGCTTACTGTCCAGCCATTATAAAAACATCGCCAAAGGCAAAGCCAGCGACCTCACCAATGCCGACGAACAAGTGGCGGCTATCCGCAATAAACTGGCCGCACACGCGACTGCCGCCGAAGAATTTAAATCCCTACTTGCCAACAACGATAATGGCGAATTGGTGGCGGGGCTGATGGATGTTGTGCAACGCTGGAGCTTTGTCGCCCAACAAGACAACGATATTGTCAGTGACTGGCTAAGTTTTAAATTCCCTGAAAAACGTGATTTTGACAATTTGGTTGCACACGACACAGTAGACCGTGGTGAATTTACCGCGTGGATGGGTGATTTGGCACATCGCCGCCGCCGTGACGGCTTTAAACTGACCGACCCGCGTTATAACGAGCGCCAAGTGCTGTCTGAAGTCAACCACTGCATTTATTGCCACGAGCGCGACACCGACTCCTGCTCTAAAGGGATGCGTAACAAAAAAAACAATACCTTTAAGACTGACCCCTTGGGCGTGACCACCATTGGCTGCCCGCTGGATGAAAAAATTTCCGAAATGCATTTGGTCAAACGGGGTGGCGACAATATTGGCGCATTGGCAATCATCATGATTGACAACCCCATGTGCCCAGGCACAGGCCACCGGATTTGCAACGAATGCATGAAAGGCTGCATTTACCAGAAAACCGACCCGGTCAACATACCGCAAATTGAAACCAACGTGTTGACTGATGTGCTGTTTATGCCCTACGGCTTTGAAATTTACAGCCTGTTGACACGCTGGAACCCGCTTAATGTGAAACGGCCCGTCATGTTGCCTTATAACGGCAAAAACGCCTTAGTGGTGGGCATGGGCCCGGCTGGTTACACCATGAGCCATTACCTGCTGAATGAAGGCTTTGCAGTAGCCGGTATTGACGGCTTAAAACTTGAACCACTACCGGTTGAGTTGACTGGCGACAGTAACCACCTGCCCCAACCGATTGCCGATTTTAATGAGCTTTATGAAGCGCTGGACAAGCGTATATTGGCTGGCTTTGGCGGTGTGGCGGAATACGGCATCACCGTGCGCTGGGACAAAAACTTTTTGAAAGTCATTTATCTGACTTTGCTGCGTCGGCAAGCTTTCCGTGCTTATGGCGGGGTGCGCTTTGGTGGCACCTTGACCATTGAAGATGCTTGGGACATGGGCTTTGACCATATCTGCATCGCCTCCGGTGCCGGTCAACCCACCATTATTGACCTAAAAAACAACCTAATGCGCGGTATCCGCAAAGCATCGGATTTTTTGATGTCGCTGCAATTGACCGGTGCCGCCAAAATGTCCTCCTTAGCCAACCTGCAAGTGCGTTTGCCAGCCGGGGTGATCGGCGGCGGTTTGACTGCCATTGATACCGCGACTGAACTGATGGCTTATTATCCACTGCAAGTGGAAAAAATCCTGCACCGCTATAACACATTAGTCAGCCGCTATGGGGAAGCCACTGTCCGCAAACGTTATGATGCCGAAGAAACCATTATCTTGGATGAATTCTTGACCCACGGTGCTGCGATTGTTGCTGAACGTGAACGGGCTGAAGCCGCTGGCGAAGCGCCTAACTTCCAGCCGTTGGTTGAAGCATGGGGCGGCGTGACTCTGTTTTACCGCAAAGGCATGAAAGATGCGCCCGCTTATCGGCAGAACCATGAGGAAATATCCGAAGCCTTGGAAGAAGGCATAGCCTTGGCGGAAGGCATGAGTCCAAAAGCAGCTATTGCCGATGAATTTGGCCATTTGGCGGCAGTTGAGTTTGACAAACTGGTGGCAGAAAATGGCCGCTGGAACCCTTCCGAGCAAGTGGTCACCGTGCCGTTGCGTGGCCTATACATCGCCGCTGGCACATCGCCCAACACCATTTATCAAAGCGAATACCCAGACACCTTTGTCATGGACAAATGGTTTTTCCAACGCTACGAGCCACAACGGACGGATGATGGTATTTCACTGCAAGCCATGCACGATGAAACCACGCCCAAATTGGGCCGACCCGCACCACTGACTTCTTACCAAAAAGACGGTAAGTTCATCAGCTTTTATGGCGACAACCATCCTGTTTACGCGGGCAATGTGGTGAAAGCTATGGCTAGCGCGAAAAACGGCTATCCGTTTGTAGTCCAGTTGTTTGAACAAGAACTGGCAACACTCGACCCTGCCCTGCAACCCGAACGCGATGCCGCATTGGCTGGATTGTTCGCCCGTTTGGACGACACCTTCCATGCCAGCATTGTCGCCATTAACCGCCTGACCCCAACGATTATCGAAGTGGTGGTGAAAGCCCCGCTGGCGGCACAAAAATTCCATCCGGGACAATTTTACCGCGTACAAAACTATGAAGCCTTGGCCCCTGTGGTCGAGGGCACCGTGTTGGCGGCGGAAGGCTTGGCGCTCACCGGTGCGGAAGTGGATAAAGAAAAAGGCACTATTTCTTTGATTGCACTGGAAATGGGATCATCTTCGCGGTTGTGTGCGACATGGAAAGTGGGCGACCCGCTGGTGCTGATGGGGGTCACTGGCACACCGACCGACATCCCGACCGGTCAAACGGTGCTGCTGATCGGCGGTGGCTTAGGCAACGCGGTATTGTTCTCCATCGGCAAAGCCTTGCGGGCCGCTGGCAACAAGGTCATTTATTTTGCCGGTTACAAATATAACCAAGATGTCTTTAAAACGGAAGACATTGAAGCCGCATCGGATATTATCATTTGGGCGGTGGACAACACGCCCGGGGCAGTGGCGATCACGCCAACCCGCCCACAAGACCAATCTTTTGTCGGCAATATCTTGGAATGTATGTTGGCGTATGGCAAAGGCGAACTGGGCGGACAACCCATCCCGCTGGCCGATGTTGACCACCTGATTGTGATTGGTTCCGACCGCATGATGGCGGCGGTCAAAGAAGCCCGTTTCAATGTCCTTAAACCCTATCTGGGCAAAGTGCAACATGCTATCGGCTCCATTAACTCGCCAATGCAATGCATGATGAAAGGTATCTGCGCCCAGTGCTTATGCAAACATATTGATGCTGAAACAGGTAAGGAATATTTTGTCTATTCCTGCTACAACCAAGACCAAGACTTGGACAAAGTGGATTTTCCGCATTTGAACGCACGGCTGCGGCAAAACACGGTGCAAGAAAAACTCTCCAATCTTTGGCTGGATTATTTGCTGGAACAACAGCCGATTGAAAAAGTTTAAGACAACGATTTTAGCCGTGTTGCAAGGCCGGGGTTAGCCAATAACCCCGGCCTGTTTTTTATGCCCTCCGAACAGCGCCGTAACAAGCCACCATTAGCCTATGAACAATAGCCCCGCCGATGACCTTGACCTTGCTAAGGCTAAGCTTAACTTGGAAA
>CAJAWH010000015.1 GCA_903945605.1 uncultured Methylococcaceae bacterium
GTCAAATGGCAAGGCGGTGGCTCTTTCGTCTATTGTGAATTGGCAAAAGCGAACCAGACCTTTATTGACCAGATACAGGAAGCGACCAGCGGTGGAGAGCTGATGGAAATCTGGCAAACAATGCAGGACAAGGCGTTTTTGAGCTACCGGATTGAGCCAAAAAAGATTGATCTTGCCAGTGCCGACTTTACGGCCTTGGGTTTAGATGACCAAAAACGCTTTCTGATTGAGGTGATGGACAAGAATATGCTTTATGTTCCGGTCAGTGAAATGGACGACATCAGCTATGGTATCAGCGAAGAAGACAAACGGCTGAACCGCCAGTTTTTTGGCGAATGATGAGGCAAGGGGCAACGGCTATGACGGAAATAAAAACCCTGCACGAAACGCTGACCTTGGAATTGGGGAAGCGAACCATTGAACAGACGGACATACCGCTTGCCATTACCAGCAACCTGAATCCGGCTTTTACGATTCGCCCTTACCAGAAAAGCACCTTGCAATTTTTCCTGAATTACTGGCAGGAGCCTTTTGACGGCAAGCCGCGCCAGAACCATCAATTGTTGTTCCACATGGCGACGGGCAGCGGCAAGACGCTGATAATGGCGGGGCTAATGTTGTATCTGTACACGCAAGGCTACCGTAATTTTTTGTTTTTTGTGAACAGCACCAATATCACCGATAAGACGCGCAACAATTTTTTAAACCCCTTATCGAGTAAGTTCCTGTTTGCCCAGCAGTTGAGTGTCGGTGACAAGCGCTTTGCCGTGCGCGAGGCCGATAACTTCCAATCCGCCAACCCAGACGATATTAATATTGTTTTTTCAACTATTCAGGGTTTGCACCTTGCGCTGAATACGCCCCGTGAAAACGGCTTGACCTATGATGATTTTGAACATCAGAAAATGGTGTTGATTTCTGATGAGGCGCACCATATCAACGCGGACACCAAAAAAGGTGCGAAACTGGGCCAAGACGAGTTGTTTGAAACGATGAGTTGGGAAGGCACGGTGCAACGGATTTTTGCGGCAAACCCCAGTAATGTGTTGCTGGAGTTCACCGCAACGGTTGATTTTTCGGATGAAAACCTTAAGGCCAAATATCGCCCAAAGCTGATAGCCGATTACACGCTTAAGGCGTTCCGCATGGACGGCTATTCCAAGGAAGTGAAAGTGTTGGAGGCCAATTTACCGCCATTTGAACGGGCCTTGCAGGCGGTGTTGCTTTCGCAATACCGGCGCAAAATATTTGAAAAAAATAAGTTGTTTATCAAACCGGTCATTCTTTTTAAGTCGAAGACGATCAAAGAGAGCAAGGCGTTTTTTGGGCAGTTCAAAACCGGCATGGTCACCTTAACGGCGGAACGGCTTGCCGAAGCGGAGAGGAATGCGAAAGACCCGGCATTAATAGTGTTGTTTGCTTACTTAAAGGGGCAAGGCATCACCCTTGAAAATTTGGCTATTGAATTGCAGGGCGATTTTAGCGAAGACAAGCTCATTGAAGTGAACAGCAAAGAGGAGAGCGAAGCCAAGCAGCTTGCCGTCAATTCGCTTGAAGACGCCACCAACGAATATCGTGCCATTTTTGCGGTGGATAAGCTCAATGAGGGTTGGGACGTTTTGAACCTGTTTGACATTGTGCGGCTTTACGACACGCGGGACAGCAAGGCCGGAAAAGTGGGCAAAACCACCATGAGCGAGGCGCAGCTTATCGGGCGCGGGGCGCGTTATTGCCCGTTCAGCCTATCGCCTGAGCAGCAGGTTGACCAGCGGAAATATGATGCGGACTTAACGCATGAAATGCGGATATGCGAGGAATTGATTTATCACAGTGCCTATAATCCCAAATATATTCAGGAACTCAATACCGCTTTGCATGAGCTGGGCATTAAGCCGAAAGAGATGCGGCAACGTAGCGTTAAGCTGAAGCCGTCTTTTAAGGCTACAACGCTGTATAAGGCGGGGCATATTTTCCTGAACAGGCAGCAAAAATATGACCGCAGTGACATTGTGGGGCTTGATAACAGTTTGATACAGAAGCTTTATAAGATGCCCTTGCATACGGGGCATAGCCAGTCTTACACGGTTTTTGTTGAACAGGGCGGTGAAGCATCTGCCATTGAACGTAAACAGAAGGATTATGCACTGGCTGACTTTGGCACGGCTGTGTTGCGAAAAGCTATGCAGCGGCTTGAATTCTATGAATTCAAAAATTTGAGGTCGCATTTGCCAAACTTGCAATCCGCGCATGAGTTCATGACCGCTGATTGTTATATCGGGAATATTCGGGTTGAAGTATCGGGTACGCCGGAACAGCTGGAAAACCTTGGCGCGGAACAAAAGCTACAGGCTGCCACACAAATTTTAGCGGAAATTTCAGCGGTCATTGCTTCTGATAAGGTGGAATACAAAGGCACGAAGGAATTTAAGCCTTTCATGCTGAAAGACCGCATCACTGACAAAGAGCTAAATTTTGCCGCCGATGATGGCGATGACCAAGAGTTTGGCAAGTCTATGAACAATCCGAAAGAAACGGCCTATCACCTTGACCTGAGCAAGCGTGATTGGTTTGTTTTTGATGATTGTTATGGCACATCGGAAGAAAAGTTGCTTATCAAGTTTATTGATAAGCATTTGGACGACCTGAAAAAGAAGTATTCAGACGTGTATCTGATACGCAATGAACGGCACTTCAAGATTTTCAATTTTGACGACGGAAGACCTATAGAACCGGATTTTATTTTGTATCTGGTCGGATATGGGGTATCTAAAACCATGCACTATCAGGTATTTATAGAGCCGAAAGGCGGGCATTTGTTAAAGCAGGATGAATGGAAAGAAAATTTCTTGTCACGTTTGCAAGCCGAATCTGTTATTGAACAGCTTTGGCAAGACCGCGAATATGTGGTTTGGGGCTTGCCGTTCTTTAATGACGCACAGCGCGGAGCTGAGTTTAAGACCGGTTTTGATGAGGTTTTACGGTAAGGTGATGCGCTATGTTTAAAGGTTTGGCTGTTTTGGCAAGGCTGGTTGTGGCTTGGGTGCATTGTGGATAAGGCAAGCTGAAATAGCGGTGTGATGTATTTTAATTTTTTGTAAAAAACTAAAATAACGGGTGGTGCTGTTTTAGGTTTTGGGTAAGCAACGGGGATGGAAAGTTTAAGGCGGGGCAATTTGTCCGGCAACTGAGGAGCTGAAGCATGAGTTACGACACGAGGTACACGGCGATAGAAGCGGCTTGCCAACA
>CAJAWH010000016.1 GCA_903945605.1 uncultured Methylococcaceae bacterium
AAAGTTAGCCGCAGCACGGATGGCGAGGAAGGAAAGACGGCTAAATAATGTGGAATTGGCGGTGTGTCAGCCCCTGGCTAACGCCGCATAATTCCATTGTTCGTGGAGGGGCGAAGTCCAAGTTCATCTGAAGCATTACATATGCTCATGCCAGAATCAGGCACATATTATCCATTACTGAATTCCAATATAGCCTTGGTTAGTGCTGATCGCGCTTTGCCCATTGGTCTAATTCAGCCAAGTGCCGCAATTTTTCTTTAATTTTTATTTCCAGCCCACGCTCAACCGGCTGATAGTAATGCCTGCCTTCCCAGCCATCAGGGAAGTAATTTTCACCCGCCGCGTAGGCTTCCGGCTCATTATGGGCATACCGGTAGGATTTTCCATAGTCTAATGATTTCATTAAGTTAGTAGGTGCGTTACGCAGATGCAGCGGCACACCTAGGCTACCGCTTTGTTTGGCATCGTTCAGGGCGGCTTTATAGGCGACGTAAACGGCGTTGCTTTTGGGGGCGCAGGCCAAATAAATCACTGCTTGTGCCAAGGTCAGTTCGCCTTCCGGACTGCCGAGGCGTTCTTGTGCTTGCCAAGCGTTAATGGCAAGTTGCAAGGCTCGTGGGTCGGCATTGCCAATGTCTTCGGAAGCCATTCTGACAATACGCCGCGCCAAATAGGACAGGTCGCAGCCGCCATCTATCATCCGGCACAGCCAATACAATGCAGCATCCGGCGAGCTGCCACGCACTGCTTTGTGCAAAGCGGATATTTGGTTATAAAATTCTTCCCCTTGGTTGTCAAAGCGCCGGACACCGCCTGAGAGTATTTCCAAGGCGCAATTTTCATCAATGTCCCGGCTGCCTTTGGCACTGGCCAGTTCGGCGGCAATTTCCAACAAATTCAATAAGCGTCTGGCATCACCATCGGCTGCCCTGACAAATTGCTGTTTGATGTCTTCGCTGATGCTTAGTCCTGACTCGCCAAGCCCGTGTGTCTTATTGGTTAGTGCATTATTCAGTACCGCCAATAAATCATCCGCTGTCAAGGCGTTCAGCACATAAACACGGGCGCGGGACAACAAGGCATTGTTCAGGGCAAAAGAGGGATTTTCGGTGGTGGCACCGACAAAATAAATGGTGCCGTCTTCCACGTGCGGCAAAAAGGCATCTTGCTGGGATTTATTGAAGCGGTGCACTTCATCGACAAACAGCACGGTGCGCCGACGCTGTAGACCCTGCAATAAATCTTTGGCTTCGGCAACAGCGGCGCGTATTTCTTTTACACCTGAAAGCACAGCAGAAATGGGCATAAATTCCGCATCGGAATGCTGTGCAATCAACCGTGCCAAGGTGGTTTTGCCTGTGCCGGGCGGGCCCCAAAAAATCATCGAGTGCAAACGTCCAGACAGAATGGCCTGATACAGCGGCTTGCCGGGTTGCAGGATGTGCTGCTGGCCGATATAGTCCGGCAGGCTGCCGGGGCGCATCCGGTCAGCCAAGGGTCTGGTGAAATCTTCGGACATCTACATGGGCTTATTCTGAGAATACATCGGCATTTTCGGGGGCTTGGAAATCAAACAAGGTAGCTTTTAGCGGCGGGTTCACTTTTAGGTTGGAAAAATAAATGCGTGTCAATTGCCCAAAATTGTCGCTCAATTCCATGCCGGCCAGTTGGCTGTTTGCCAAGCCGATCAATACATATTTAAAGCTGCTTTCTTGGTTCTTGGGCAATAGCTTAATCCATTCCAGAGCGCCATCCACGCCTTGGTTTTCCATCACATAATTTTCCTCTAGCGATACGTTGCCACTGAGCAATAGTGCAGGGGTTGAACCTACCGATTCATCCAGTTTTTTTACCGTGACTTGTGCCAAATCGGTATCGTAAAACCATACTTTGCCGCCGTTGGAGATAATTTGTTGCTGGAAAGGGCGTTGGTAATCCCAACGGAATTTGCCCGGGCGTTGCAAATAAAAAACCCCATAGCTGGTTTGTTTCGGTTGTCCGTTTTCGCTGAGCAGCACTTGTTTAAAATCGGCGGTCAATGATTGGGCATTTTTTAAAAAGGCTTGTAATTGTGCCACGGGTGCTTCGGCTTGGCTGGCGGTGGCAAACAGCAAGTTGATCAGTAACCAAGCAAAGGGCAATAAAGTTTTTTTCATGGATTGGGCAATTATTTATTCAGGTAAAACATTCAGCCAAGGTTTGTCGGGCTGGGCGGGGGCTTGTTCGGGGGCGGGTGTTCCAAGCGGTGGGGGGCTGGTGTTATCGGCTTCACTATTGGTATGTCCGCCACAAGACAAATAGCTTTTGGGTTGGGAATCTTTTATAAAAGGATATTCACGTCCAGTGCCACAGCCTTTGCGGGTGAGCAGATTCCTGTCCGGGTCAACCCAGAACATTTCAATGCTGTCGTCATCGCTATCATCTTCTAATATCAGCGGTTGGTTGGAGATTTGTTGCATTAATGCTGTCCAGATAGGCAGGGCGCCGGTTGCGCCAGTCAGCCCAATGGGTTTGTTGTCGTCGCGGCCCACCCAAACAACAGCCAAATAATCGCCTGTGAAACCGGCAAACCAACTGTCTTTGCCATCGTTGGTGGTGCCTGTTTTGCCCGCCAGGCCGTAATCTTTAGGAAAGGTTTCATAAGCCGACGCCCCTGTGCCTTCGTGCATCACTTCTTGTAGGATAAAGTCCACAATAAAAGCGGCTTGAGGGTCAATGACTTGTTTAATGTTTAGCGGATAGCGGTTAATGGGTTCGTCTTTGGCGTTAAGAATGCCGCGAATGGCCTTGATAGGGGTGGAAAAACCGCCATCCATCAAGGTTTGGTACATTTGTGTCACGTCCATGGGTGATAGGGACGTGGCTCCTAACAACAGTGAAGGGAACAGGTCGATATTGCGGGTAATCCCCATGCTCCGCAAGTTTTTGGCAATATTGCCTATGCCGACATCCATACCTAAGTTAACGGTGGCCAAGTTGTAAGATTTGGCCAGGGCTTTATGTAGCGGTATAGTGCCATGCTCCCTGTTGTCGTAGTTTTTGGGTATCCAGTCTGTGCCGTTGTCGCCTTTGATAACCACATGCCTATCGTGCAAAGGGGTGGTGATGGTATATTTGCCGGGATTTTCCAAAGCGGTCAAATAGACGAAAGGTTTCATCAACGAGCCGATAGGCCGAATGGCATCCAACGCACGGTTGAACCCTGATGCGGCATTTTCACGCCCGCTCACCATTGCGGCAATTTCGCCACTTTCTTTACGGGTGACAATGACTGCGGCTTCGAGTTCTTTGGCACTGGGCGATTTTTCCAGTTGCGCCAGCTTGTCTGTGACCGTTTGCTCCAGAATGTCTTGGGTTTGGGTGTCCAGTGTGGTGAAAATCTTTAAGCCTTCAGAGGTCAGCACTTCTTCTGGATATTCTTCGCGAAGTTGGCGCTTGACCACATCAAGAAAGCCTGGGTAACGGTTGCCGGACTGTTGTGCCTTGGGTATCAGATTAATGGGCTTGGCTTGCGCTGCACTGGCATCTTGTTGGCTGATATAACCTTCGTTGGCCATTTCGGTCAGCACTAAATTACGTCGCTGTAAGGCACGTTTGGTAAAACGCCGGGGGTCATATTCGGAGGGGCCGCGCACCAAGGCGACCAATAACGCCACTTGATCCAATGACAGCTCTTTAAGCGACCGACCAAAATAAAATTCGCTGGCCAGTCCAAAGCCATGCACACCATTTGAACCATTTTGGCCTAGATAAATTTCGTTAAGGTAGGCCTCCATAATCTCATTTTTGCTATAACGGTATTCCAAAATGAACGCCATCAAAGCTTCTTTTATTTTGCGGGAAAATTTACGTTCAGACGATAGGTAAAAATTTTTCACCAATTGTTGGGTGATAGTACTGCCGCCTTGTACCATGCCGCCCGCTTGCATATTAGCCCATAAAGCACGGGCAATGCCACGCATGGATACACCGTAATGGGTGTAGAAGTCACGGTCTTCCGAGGCCAACAAGCCTTTGATCAGGCTTTCAGGCGCTTCTTCAAGCTTAATCAGTATGCGGTCTTCTTTAATGGCGGGATAAAGGCTGCCAATTTGCACGGGATCCATGCGGGCAATGGGCATGCTTTCGGATTTTTGCAGATCAGTAATGGCGGTGATACTGGTTTCGTTAAAATCAACCTGTATTAATAGGCTAGGCTGATGTTGGTCCAAAAAGGCAAAATCACGGGTTTTTAGCTGGATGTGCTGGTCATTTTTTACATACGCCCCTTCTGCTGCCAAGTGCGGGTCTTTGCGGTAATGTAAGGTTTGCAGCAAGGCCTCAAATTTAGCAGCGTTTAGGTTGGCGCCTGCATAAAGCTCTATCGGGTTGCCGTAAACCCGCGCTGGAATCGCCCAACGTTTGCCTTCAAATTGGTGGCGGACATTAAAATCCAGATAGCCGAGATAGCTAAATGAAATAAAGCCACAGCCAAGCATAAGCAACAGAAAAATATTTCTAAACCAATGCGAGGCGGGTTTTCTGGCGGTTTTTTTGGAACCGTAACGGGTTCCGCGAGTTTTTGATCTATCAGCCATAGCCTTTGTTCGTTTGCCTTGATTTAGCCATACCCAGTTAGCCCACCATTATACCCAAATAGTCGCTAGGCAAGGTCAATGCTATAACAAACCATCGGTTTAACAGCAATATGAAATTGGAATGGTTTGAAAAAGAAGGGGCTTGCAATGCCAGCGGCAAAATCTAATGCGCTTTCCAGCAAGGCTGGTCATGCTTTTGGAATAGCACGACCAGCGTCCAGGTTAGTTACAGCACATTGACAACGGTAGTGCCCGCACCCAATAACTGTAACTGGCTTTCGGTGTTGTCAGTAAAGAACAGTTGATGGGCAATCGTGCCATTGCTGGCGACAATATCAATCTCCGTGCCGGTGGTGTTAAAGCTATGCTCATTAATTGAATCACCAGACAAGTTAATCAGTGATAAATTCAGGTCAGTGATCTGCGTTTTTTCGGTGAGGGTTGCCAGTAATGATGTCGGCATAATTTCAATGAGGTGGGTATGTATGCCACTCAAAACCGCTTTGTTGATGTTAGCCACTGAGTCCGTAAGCGACAATAGGTAAGGTGATGCGATTGCATTTAGCACGCCCAGTTCATTGTGCGTCTGGGGTGCGGTCACGGTCAAGGTAGGTGTGGTTGTATCCGTCAGGGTAATACTGGAGAGTTTGCCTAGGGAGTTTTCTAGACTAACCAGCTTAGCGTTGATATGGGCGGCAGTGTCTGCCACGGCAATTGCTTTAACATGGCTGTTTGCGGCATCCGTAGCAATATTTTTCACTGTTTCACCGCTGATAGTGAGGTTATAGGGTGAGGTGATTTTGCCCAGTGTGACAGCGTCACGGGTGAATTGTGATGCAGTGATGGCAAGGGTCGCGACACCTTTATCGGTTAAGGCGATGCTGCCGATCTGTGCCGAGTTGCTCTGCAAGCTGTCCAGGTTTGCTGTTACGTTGGCACCAGTGTCCAACACATTCACTTTTGCCACATGGCTGTTTTTAAGGTCGGATGCTACATTGACCGTTGTTTCACCATTGATGACCAAGCTGTAAGGTGTGCTGATTTTACCAAGTGCAGCGGTGTCATTGGCAAATTGTTGGGCGCTGATGGTCAGTGTGGGCGTACCGCTGTCGGTCAGGCTGATACTGGTGATTTTGGCGGCATCAGTTTGCAATGTGTTGAGTACGGAAGTCACGTTGCTGGCGATGTCGGCCACTGCGACCGGTAAGACATGGCTGTTGGCGAGTATGCCGCCGAGACTGGCCACGGTCACCGCCCCAGTGACTGACACGTCATAAGTGCCAGAGATTTTGGCCAATAAATTTGCATCGCTAGCCAGCTGTGCGGCGGACATGGTCAGCGTGGGTGTGCCGCCATCAGTCAGTGTGATGCTGGAGATTTTGGCGGCATCAGTTTGTAGTGTGACCAGCATGGCATTGACATTGTTTGCGCTATCGGTCAGGGCGACCGATGCCACATGGGCATTGGCCAATACGGTAGCTAAATTGGCTGTGGTCACGCCGCTGACAGATAGATTGTAGTGACTGACAATTTTGGACATTATGTTGCTGTCGTTGGTCAGCTGCAGGGTGGAAACGGCTAGTGTGGGTGTGTTGCCATTGGTCAGGGTGATGCCGGAAATTTTGCTGGCATCACCCTGCAGGGTGTCCAGCATTGCGGCAATATTGTTGGCTTTGTCTGACAAGGAGCAAGATGACACGTGGTTATTGGATAGCACGCTGGTCAAATTGGCAGTGGCTACGCCGCTGACTGACAAGCTATAGGCACTGGCAATTTTAGACAATAGGTTGCTGTCGTTGGACAACTGCAGGGCGGTGATGGCGAGTGTGGGCGTGCCGCCATCTGTTAGGGTGATGCCAGTGATTTTGGCGATGTCAGCTTGGAGGGTGTTCATTTTTGCGGCTACATTGCTGGCTGTGTCAGTCACGGCGACTGGCAATATGTGGCTGTTGGCCGATACGTTGAGCAGACTGACCACGGTCACTGGTCCGGTGACGGACACGTTATAAGCTCCAGATATTTTTGCCAATATTTTCGCATCGTTGGTCAGTTGCAGCGCAGTAATGGTCAGTGTGGGCGTGCCGCTGTCGGTCAGGGTGATGCTGGAGATTTTGCTGCTATGGGATTGTAGGTTGTCCAGTATTGTTACCACATTGCTGGCTGTATCGGTCACTGCAATCTGCAATACATGGCTGTTGGCTAGTACCAGCACCAAATTGGCTGCGTTGACACCTTTGACTGATAATCCGTAATTGCCCTTGATCAATGCCAAGGCATTGGCATCGTTGGTCAGTTGTGTGGCGGAAATGGCCAGCGAGGGTGTGCCAGTATTGGTTAGGGTGATGCTGGAGATTTTTGCAACGTCACTCTGGAGCGTATCCAATAGTGCGGCAATATTGCTGGCTTTGTCTGACACGGAGCAAGATGACACGTGGTTATTGGATAGCACGCTGGTCAAATTGGCAGTCGAGACTCCGCTGACAGACAAACTGTAAGCACTGGCAATTTTAGACAATAGGTTGTTGTCGTTGGACAGCTGCAGGGCGGTGATGGCGAGCGTGGGTGTGCCGCCGTCGGTCAGGGTGATGCTAGTGATTGTTGTGGCATGTGATGTGAGGACATCCAGAGACAAAGCCACATTGCTGGCATTATCGGCAATAGCGACTGGCAACAGCACCACATGGTTGTTGCCCAACACGCCAGTCAGACTGGCCACAGTGACCGCCCCGCCGACTGATAGATTGTAGCTGCCTGAAATTTTTGCCAATATCGTTGTGTCATTGGCTAACTGCGTGGCGCTAAGTGCCAGCGTGGGCGTACTGCCATCAGTCAGAGTGATGCTGCTGATTTTGGCGGCATCGGATTGTAGGGTGTCCAGTGCGGCGGCAATGTTGCTGGCAGTGTCGGACACAACCACCGATTGCACATGGGGGTTGCCCAGTACGCTGCTCAGATTGCCTGTGTTGATGCCGCTGACGGTCAGGTTGTAAGTGCTGGTGATCAGGCTCAATACACCGGTGTCGCTTGCCAACTGCGTGGCGGAAACGGTCAAGGTGGGTGTGCCGCCGTCAGTCAGAGTGATGCCGCTGATTTTGGCGGCATCGGACTGTAGGGTGTCCAGTGCAGCGGCAATGTTGCTGGCAGTGTCGGATATAACTACCGATTGCACATGGGGGTTGGTCAACACGCCAGACAAGTTGGCCACGGTCACGCCGTTGACGATCAGGTTGTAGGTACTGGTGATTAAGCCCAATGCACCGGCAACGCCGATCAGTTGCTGGGCGGTAATGGACAGCGTGGGCGTGCCGCCGTCGGTCAGGGTGATGCCGCTGATTTTGGCGGCATCGGCCTGCAGCGTGTTGAGCGCGGCGGCAATATTGCTGGCGGTGTCGGATACGGCTACTGGCAGCACTACATGAGGGTTAGCCAGCACAGCGGGCAGGTTGCTGGTGTTGATGCCGCTGACAGACAGGCTGTAAGTGCCGCCAATCAAGCCCAATGCACCGGCATCGCCGGTCAGTTGCTGAGCGGTAATGGACAGCGTGGGCGAGCCGCCGTCGGTTAGGGTGATGCCGCTGATTTTGGCGGCATCGGCCTGCAGCGTGTTGAGCGCGGCGGTAATATTGCTGGCGGTGTCGGATACGGCTACTGGCAGCACTACATGAGGGTTAGCTAGCACAGCGGGCAGGTTGGTGGTGTTGATGCCGCTGACAGACAGGCTGTAAGTGCCGCCAATCAAGCCCAATGCACCGGCATCGCCGGTCAGTTGCTGGGCGGTAATGGACAGCGTGGGCGTGCCGCCGTCGGTCAGGGTGATGCCGCTGATTTTGGCGGTATCGGCCTGCAGCGTGTTGAGCGCGGCAGCAATATTGCTTGCGGTGTCGGACAGGGTCACCGATTGTATATGGGGGTTACCCAAAACGTTGGCCAAGTTGTTTATAGCCAAACCGCTGACAGTTAGGTTGTAAATGCCGCCAATCAGGCTTAGTGCACCGGCATCGTTGGTCAGTTGTGTGGCGGAAACTGCCAAGGTAGGTGTGCCGCCATCGGTCAGGGTGATGCCGCTGATTTTAGAGGCATCCGCTTGTAGTGTGCTGAGTGCGGCGGCGACACTGCTGGCAGTGTCAGATACGGCTACTGGCAGTACCGCATGGGAATTGACCAACACTGTGGACAAGTTGCTGGTGTTGACACCACTGATGGACAGTTTGTAAGCGCCACTGATCAAGCCTAATGCACCAGCATCACTGGTCAGTTGCTGGGCAGTAATGGACAGTGTGGGCGGGTTGGCATCGGTCAGGGTGATGCCGCTGATTTTGGCGGCATCAGCTTGCAGGGTGTTGAGTGCGGCGGCAATATTGCCGCCAGTGTCTGCCACGGCAACCGGTTGCCCGTGACTGTTCGCCAATGCTGCGGTCAAGTTGGCCACAGTCACGCTACCACTGCCCGAAAGGGTGTACGCGCTGGTGATCTTGGCCAATATCCCCGCATCATTTGCGGCTTGCTGTGGTGAAATGACCAGCGCTGGCGTGCCACCGTCGGTTAGGGTGATGCTGCTGATTTTGGCGGAATCGGCCTGCAGGGTGTCCAGTGCTGCGGCAATATTGCTGGCAGTGTCGGACACGGCTATCGACACAACGTGGTTGTTGGCCAGCACGCTGGTCAAGTTGGCCACGGTCACACCGCTGACGCTCAGGTTAAAGGCGCTGGAGATTTTTGCCAAAATACCCGCATCGTTGCCCCATTGAGTGGCGGAAATCGCCAAGGTGGGCGTGCCGCCATCGGTCAGGGTGATGCCGCTGATTTTGCTGGTAGCGGTTTGTAGGGTGTTGAGCGCGGCGGCAACGTTGCTGGCAGTGTCGGACACGGCTATCGACACAACGTGGCTGTTGGCCAGCACGCTGGTCAAGTTGGCCACGGTCACACCGCTGACGTTCAGGTT
>CAJAWH010000017.1 GCA_903945605.1 uncultured Methylococcaceae bacterium
AATTGCAACGCTAGAAGGGTAGTTGACCCCGATGCTCAGTGTTTGCAACAAGTTGCCGGTGGATGAGAACTCTTCCACATTGTTGCCGCTCAGGTTGGCCACCCACAGGTTGCCGTTAATATCAACAGCAATACTGATTGGGTAACTGCCATCTCCCGTGTAGATGGATTGCTGCAACTGACCAAGGGATGAAAACTTGTCTATGAAGTTGTTGCCAATATTGGATACCCATATATTGCTGGCGTTATCGATGACAACCTCGACAGGCGAAGAGATGCCGTTCGTTAACGTCAGTGTAAGGTTATAAGTTGTATTGGTGTTGTTGGACATGACTGCGTATCCCATAAAGACGTTAAAAAACAGACCATTGCTTTACCAAGCCAAGCGGACGAAAAGCACTGCACAGACAAGTGACGGCTGTTGTAAAAAAATCATTGCATGAAAGCATCGGCCTTCTGCAGGGTTGTGATTGCCGCCTATGCGTGATTAAATCCACTATATTAGGCACACAACATTAAAAATAGGTTAAGGGCAATACCACTTCCGACAATATAAAAATGACGTTATCAGTAACCATTAGCCCAAATACAAGCTGATTAACATCAATCCGGCAAGAAAAACAGATTTTTTTGATAGGTTTTTGTTATTCTTAACTAAACTAACCATGTCTGTCAATCAATTAGTGTGCGGTTTACCCGGTTCGTTCAAATAAAATATGGCCTATAAATATTAGTTTCGGGCGATAGTTTTGGGTGAATATTTAACTACATGAAAATATAGTTTTTTTGTTGTAAATAGATGCCTAGTTGCCATAATTTCTAAACAGTGCCATAACTGTTTCCAATCAATGATACAAACTGGCTGGCAAAACAACAGGTCAGGCGTATTTGGGCAGATGGTTTATTGCTGGGCCTTAACGTTGTCAGGTCATCGGAGGACAGGTTGTAAACGGATAAAAGTCCGTCAAGCGGTTGTGATTATGCCCGTATTCAGCAAAAAGACGCTGGCATGTGCATAAAAATTTAATTTCCGCCATTTTAGTTGCCCGAATATGGTATCTTCTAGCAGTAACGGGCTTCTGCCTAGGCGAGGAGCAAAACGGCATACTAACTATTAATGCCAATCCGCTAGGCAGTGGCTTTTGTGGTTTGGATTATTCAACAGGAGATCACATTTGCTAGGAAAAGTAATCAGGATAGCGACTCGGCAAAGCCCCTTGGCGTTATGGCAAGCTGACTTTGTAGCGGATTTGTTAAGGCAGCGTTATCCTGGGGTTATTACCGAGCGGGTCACAATGGTGACCCGTGGCGATAAGATATTAGATGCCCCTTTAGCCAAAATAGGTGGCAAAGGACTGTTTGTTAAGGAATTGGAACAAGGCATGTTGGAGGGTGTGGCGGATATTGCCGTACATTCAATGAAGGATGTGCCGGTCGATTTTCCGCCGGGATTGCATTTGCCCGCCATACTCAGCCGTGAAGACCCGCGTGATGCCTTTGTTTCCAACCGTTATGCTTGTCTGGCTGATTTGCCGCCCCATGCCAAAATCGGCACGTCCAGCTTGCGTCGGCAATGCCAGATTAAAGAAAAGTTGCCCGATGCACAAATAATCCCCTTGCGGGGCAATGTCAACACGCGGCTTGCTAAGCTGGATGCCGGCGATTATGACGCCATTATATTGGCTTCTGCGGGTTTGCTTAGGCTGGATATGGCAACGCGTATCACCGAATATCTGGCTACCGGCATCAGTCTGCCAGCGATAGGGCAGGGTGCCATTGGCATTGAGTGCCGTGTTGACGATGACGGCATCAACCACTTGCTGAGCGGTTTGCATGACGAGGTGACCGGTCTCTGTGTGCGGGCCGAACGCGCCATGAACGCCCGTTTGAATGGTGGTTGCCAAGTGCCCATTGCCGGATTTGCCGAGTGGCAGGGCGACCGCTTATTTATGCGCGGTTTGGTGGGCCATCCTGATGGCAGTGTGCTTTACCGTAGCCAAGGGGCTGGCGAACCTGACCAAGGCGAAAATTTGGGCCGTTCCATTGCTGAAGCATTGTTGGCGCAAGGCGCCGATGAAATCCTGAGTGGCTTATATGGCTGACAGTCTGTCGCCCCAAGCTTTGCAGGGCTTGTCCATATTGGTGACCCGTCCGGCACACCAAGCGGATAATTTGGCGCAGCTCATTGCACTGGCAGGCGGCACTGCTGTCAAATTTCCCACCTTGGCGATAGAAGCCACTGATAATATCAACCAAATTAGGGACACTTTAGCCCGCCTTGACGGCTATCAATGGCTTGTTTTTGTCAGTGCCAATGCAGTAAATTTTGCACTCAAGGCGAATGGTGGCAAAATAAGCTGGTTTAGTCCAATTAATACTGCTGCCATTGGTCAGGCGACCGCCCAAGCGATGCTGTCGGCAGGCTTGCCAGTCGATCTGCTCCCCCAACAGGGTTGCACTTCCGAAGCTTTGTTGGCAATGCCCGCGCTACAGCAAATCAATGGCCATAAGTTTTTGATTGTGCGTGGTGAAGGTGGCCGGGAGTTGTTGGCTGACTGTCTGCGCGAACGCGGTGGCCTCGTTGATTACTTGCCTGTCTACCAGCGGGCAGTGCCCCAGGCCGATACGTCTGCACTGTCCGCCTTACTGACAGACGGCAAATTGGCTGCCATTACGCTGACCAGTGGTGATGCCTTGGAAAATTTACTGGTCATGTTGGCTGGAAATTATGTTCAGCAATTGTTGTTGCTGCCCGTGGTGGTGGTCAGTGCGAGGATCAGGCAAATGGCGGCCGATAAGGGTTTTACCAAGATTATAGTAGCCGATGGCCCTTCCGATAGGGCAGTGCTTGCAGCACTCATCATGTTAATGGGGAAATAGTGTGACGGAAATAAATCAACAACAAGGACAAACGGCTGATGCGCCAGAAAAGGTGCGTCGGTCACGTACGGGTGTGTGGTTTGGCATCATCACGCTGGTCACCATTTTTGCAATTGCCGGAGCAGGTTACTATTTTTTCATGCAGCTCAGGGAGCGGCAAGAGGGGCTAGGCGGTGAGGTCAAGGGCGAGCTGTCAAAGCAGATACATGATTATCAAGCCCAATTGAACGCCATACAAAACCAGTTGGCGGCTTTGCAAGCGGACATTGCTGGCAAAGACACGCATTTTACCAAGACGGTTGCCGATTTTTCCCAACTGCACAGTGAAAAATTGGACAGCACCCGTAAAGAACTCAATGATTCTATACGCTTTATCCAGCGCCAATTGGGCAAGACCCGTGGTGATTGGCTAATGGCGGATGCCGAATACTTGCTAAGCATTGCCAATGAACGCTTGCATTTGATCGGTGACATAAACACCACCAAGGAAGCCTTGGAAGCGGCTGACCAGCGCTTAAGGGAAAGCGGTGACTCGGGGGCGATTAAAATTAGGGAGGAAATAGCCA
Organism: uncultured Methylococcaceae bacterium; assembly: GCA_903945605.1. Taxonomy (GTDB): domain Bacteria; phylum Pseudomonadota; class Gammaproteobacteria; order Methylococcales; family Methylomonadaceae; genus Methylovulum. The sequence goes on from CAJAWH010000017.1 coordinate 3,446, forward strand.
AAGAAATTGCTATGTTACGCGGTATTGAAGTGCCTGATATGGTGGGTTTGTTTGCGGCTATCCAAACCTTGGAAAGCCGCGTGGATAAATTGGATTTGTTCCTGCCTTATTCGGGCAAGCCGTTCAGCCAGTCTTCAGAACCTGCAAAAACGGTTGAGGACACCGCGCCCGATGCTGAACCGGCTGAACATAACGAATTGCTGGATAGTGCCATAGCAAAACTGCAAGGCGTTGTCACTATCAGGCACTCCGACCAGCCGATTACAGAAATCCTGACACCGGAACAAGCGCAGTTTATCCGCGAGCAATTGCGTTTTAAATTGGAAATGGTCAAGGTGTCGTTGGTGCAGCAAAAAGAAGGGCTGTATGTGGTTAGTATTGCCGATGCGAAAGCTTGGATCGGGCAACATTTCAGAAAAAATGAGGAAGCCAACCTGTTTCTTGGCGAGCTTGACCGTTTCAATGCCGTTAAAATCAGCAGTCATTTCCCCGACATCAGCCTGTCTTTAAAAATGCTCAGGGACATCACCAAATTGCGGTTGGAAACGGACAAAGGTGTAGAATATCCGGCGCAGGCGCAGGAAAAGCAGGCAGATAAAATTGAGGCTGCTACGCCAACAGCGCCGGTTGCCGCCATTCCTAATCATCCGCCTGTAACGGCCGACACACCCGCAGCAGACAAACCTGAAGAAATTAAGCCTGAAGAAACCACGCCGGCAGCGGCTCACGTGCCGAAAGAATAATAACTCCAGACCACATTAATGAAAAATAAACTATTTTATTTTCTGGGTGCCTTAATTGTAGCATTTGCAACGGCTTATTCAGCGTATAGTTGGATACAAAGCTATGATAGTGCAGGTTATGTGTTGATGGGCATAGGCAATTGGTCGTTGGAGACCTCGCTGGCGGTATTTGTGGCAACTGAAATCATCACTTTTTTCTTTGCCTATACGTTGTTCCGCACTTTGGGTGTGCTCATCCGCCTACCAGGGCAGCTTAAACGCCGTGGTAAAAATATCAAATTTAACCGTTCACAAGAAGCGCTGATTGCCGGTCTGGTGGATTCCGCTGAAGGCAATTGGGAAAGGGCCGAAGCCATCCTTATCAAACACGCCTCACATAGCGGCGTCCCATTGCTGCATTATTTGACAGCAGCCCGCGCCGCACAATCGCGCGGCGCTTTTGACAAGCGTGACGAGTACCTGAAAAAAGCATCCCATCAGGCTTCTGATAGCAGTGTCGCGGTGGGCTTGACCCAAGCCGAGTTGCATTTGTCCGGCAACCAGTTTGAGGAGGCCTTAAGCACCTTACAAAAACTGCATACCATCAACCCTAGCCACGCCAGCGTCTTGAAGCTATTGCATCAAGTCTACAAGCATCTTGGCCATTGGGAAGCCTTGCATCATTTGTTGCCCTCATTACACAGCAACAAAGTGTTGATGGAAGCTGAAATAAAGCTACTGGAAACCGAAACCTTCAGTGTCCTGCTTAAACAAAGCGCAGCATCCGGTAATGTCCAGGCCATCCGTGGGCTTTGGTCAGACATACCCAACTACATCAGGAAAATCCCCGGCGTATCCGCCATTTTTTTTGCCGCCATGAT
>CAJAWH010000018.1 GCA_903945605.1 uncultured Methylococcaceae bacterium
CGATTTGGGTTCTTTCTCGTATTGGCCACGGGCATCAATAATTTTCACTTGGCCGCGATGGCTGTCCGGTTTGTGGTTGGTCAACAGCCAAATATAGGTGTAAATGCCGGTGTTGTAAAAAAGCTGGTCGGGCAACATGACGATGGCATCCAGCCAGTCATTTTCCAGCAGCCAGCGGCGGATCTCGCTTTCGCCCGAACCGCAATCGCCGTTGCTGAGCGGGGAGCCATTAAAAACAATGGCAATTTTGCTGCCGCCTTGCCCGGCGGGTTTCATTTTGGCGAGCATAGTTTGCAAAAACAATAACGCGCCATCATTGCTGCGTGGCATCCCCGCTTGGTAGCGGGTTTTGGCCAATTTTTCGGCGTGGCTTTTGTAATCGCTCCAGGTCACGCCAAACGGCGGATTGCTCAGCATGTAATCAAACTGGTGTTCGTCTTGGCTGAGTTGGTCGCCTTTGTCGTCACGGTTTTCTTGGTAAGGTATCAGGGAGTTGCCCAGGTATATGAAGCTCTGGTCCTCTTTTAACAGCATTTCCGCTTGGCAAATGGCAAAGTTGTGCGGTTGCAACTCTTGCCCGTACAGGGTGATGAATTTTTCGGCGGCTTGGCGTTGTTGTGGGTCGGCTATTTGCTCGAGCAAGTGCGTTTTGGCAACCGACAACATGCCGCCCGTGCCGCAAGCTGGGTCGTATATGGCCAAGCTTTGTAGGGCTTGGTTAAATTGGATGTCGAGCAATTCCACCATCAGGCGGATGACTTCGCGCGGGGTAAAATGCTCCCCGGCTTCTTCGCCGCTTTGCTCCGAAAAGCGCCGTAACAGTTCTTCGTAAACATAGCCCATTTCCAGATTGGACAGCCGCTGTAGGCTGAGGTCTTGCTGGGCGTATTGTTCCACAATGGTGTCCAGCCGCCCGCTTTTTTTCAGTTTGCCCAAGGTTTCCCTAAAATTGAAATGGTCAATGATGCGGGTTATGTTGGGCGAGAAGCCATTTAGGTAGGCGCGGAAGTTGTCTTCCAACAGTTGCGGCGCTTCTTGGTGCAAGGCTGCTAACGTCCAATCGCTGCTGTTCCAAAACCGGAAGCGTGTTTCGGCTTTTTTTAGCCGTGCATGGTTTTGCGCCGGGGTGTCGTTGGGGAATTTTTGGCCAATATTGGCCAGTTCTTGCTCCCGCCACGCTGCCAGCACACATTCAATCCGCCGTAAGGTGATCATCGGCAATACAATGTTCTGGTAATCGTAGGCTTTAAATTTGCCGCGCAAGCTCTCGGCGGATTTCCAAATCTCTTGGGCCAGGTTATTGAGGTTTTCGTGGTTGGGCATGTCGGGAGGGCTAGGGGTGGGAAAGGCACTATGCAGTATCAGCCGACGATTTTACCGTTTTTATGCAGAGGCGGGGGGCTTATTGCAACACGGCACGGGTAGTACAGCGCCGCCCTTTATGTAAACCGCCCCGTTGCGTCAAATGCCAGCATGGTTATGGCGGATGTTTTTTAGCCTGATGGGCGTATCATGACAGTTTGTAACGACCCTGTGCAGACACTTATGCCCCCGACCGAATTGACAAGAGAGCTATGGCTACTTAGACATGCAGAAGCCAAGCAAGATAGCGCATTGCAAGATTTTGACCGTCCATTGCACCAACGGGGTGTCGAAGCGGCCAACAAGCTGGGGGCATGGTTGCATCAGCAGCATTTGCTGCCCGATCTTTGGCTGAGTTCACCGGCACTGCGGGCGATCACAACGGCAGAGCTGGTTTGTGGGCAACTGGCCGTTGCACAAACGGTGATTGATAAAGACCAGCGGCTGTATTTTAAAGGTGTCGGGGCAATAAAAGCGCTGTTGGCGGAACTGCCCCAAACCAGCCGTCGCGTGCTTCTGGTGGGCCATAACCCTGATTTTGAGCGGTTGTTGGCAGAATTGCAGGCAAACGGGCAGCCAGCCGAGAGGCAGGCGCTTGCCTTCCCTACCGCCAGCTTGGCGCGGCTTGCCATGCCGGACGAATGGCGCGGATTAAGTGCGGGGTGTGCCGGGTTGATAGCGATGACCAAACCTTCCAGCCTCTGAGTGTTGGTGCAATCTTTGGATGTAATAATCATGTCATGTAAAATTAATAAGCTTGTTACCTTTATTATATAAAGTTTGTCCAATTAAAATTTTAGGGAATCGCCCATGCAATCATATTTAACCGTTAAGTCCCTCGCGCTTGCAATTGGCTTGCTATCTGGCGCAGTATTCAGCACCAACACCTTGGCTGTCATGACGGTTGATCCGGGCGTGCCTGAATACCAAAAAACTAGCGGCATTTCCGGCAATCTCTCCAGCGTGGGTTCCGATACCCTCAATAATCTGATGACCTTATGGGCGGAAGAGTTTAACCGTTTCTACCCCAACATCAATATCCAAATCCAAGCAGCCGGTTCATCCACCGCGCCCCCCGCTTTAACTGAAGGCACTTCCAATTTCGGCCCGATGAGCAGGGAAATGAAAGATGATGAAATTGAAGCTTTCGAAGCAAAATATGGCTACAAACCCACGGGTATCCCTGTTGCAATCGATGCTTTGGCGGTCATGGTCAATAAAGACAACCCCATTAAAGGCCTGACCATCCCGCAAGTCGATGCCATTTTTTCTTCCACCCGCAAATGTGGTGCAGAAGCGGACATTGTCAACTGGGCTGATGCGGGCGTGTCCGGTTGGGCGGCAAAAACCATCCAGCTCTATGGGCGCAATTCAGTGTCCGGCACTTACGGGTATTTTAAAGAACATGCCCTCTGTAAAGGCGATTTTAAAAATAACGTCAACGAGCAACCCGGTTCTGCTTCAGTCGTGCAATCGGTCACCTCATCGTTGAACGGTATCGGCTATTCTGGCATGGGCTACACCACTTCAGGTGTCAAAATGGTGCCGTTGGCGAAAAAAGAAGGCCAAGGTTTTGTTGAGGCGACACCAGAAAACGCCATTAAGGGCAGTTATCCTTTGACACGTTACCTTTATGTTTATGTCAACAAAAAGCCCAACCAAGCTTTGCCGCCACTGGAATATGAATTTATAAAAATGGTCTTGTCCAAAAAAGGCCAGCAAGTGGTGATTAAAGACGGCTATATCCCGTTGCCAGCAAAAATTGTTGAAAAAGTGCTCGGTAAAATAAAGTAGTTTTCGCATATTTCAAGCCGTTAGCTTAGCTGGCCCACAACACCGCCTTTTTTACGCCGGTTGATGAAGGGTTGGCTTAACGGTTATTTATCCAACTAAAAACTGACTGGCGGGGGCGTGTTCAGATGCCCGTCAGTTTTTGTTAACTTTGCCATTCAAACCAAACCATTTGCATGTCTGAAAAAATAGCGAATACCAGTGACACCCAAGCAAATGCCGCCGCATCGGCCACGTATCAGCAATGGCGTTTGCTGAAAGACGCGTTGGCGGGTTATGGCGTTGTCGCCGGAGGCATGGCGGTCATCGTGGCCGTGGTGATGATTTTCTTTTACTTGCTCTATGTTGTTTATCCGTTGTTTGTTCCGGCGACCGCACAAGAACTTAAGCGCTACCTTGTGCCACAGCCGCAGGCTGGCAAAACCTTGTTGTTGGCAACGGAAGAGCAAAACGAAGTGGCTGCTAGGTTTACCCAAAGCGGTCAGATAATATTTTTTCAGTTGGCAACGGGTGACGTTCTCAAAACCCTAAAAATAGCCATTCCTGACGGCGTGCAAATCACCAGTTTTGCCCAAGGCAGTCCCTTGAACGACGGGATTGTTGCCTACGGTTTGTCCAATGGTACGGCTATCGTACTAAGAAACCAATATAAAACCACCTATCCTGATAATGTCCGTGTGATAACCCCTGCCATCAGCTACCCGTTAGGGGAGCAGGCAGTGGTGCTGGACGACAGTGGTGCGGCGATTAATAAAATTGCTGTCAAATCCAACAGTGATGGCACGGTGATTGTCGCCCAATCGGCTGATAAATTGCGGGTTGTCAGTCTTGCCAAAGAAGAGTCGCTATTTGCCGATGAATCCGCCTTGGCTCGCACCGAGTCAGTTTTGACCCCCTCAATTGCCAATATCACACAGCTATTATTAGAAAAAGAAGGCAACACCCTGTATGTGTTGTCTGACGACAAATTGCTCAGTATTGTTGATCTGAGCGATAAAGCCAGCCCGGTATTGGTGCAAGCTTTGGAGCTGGTCGGGCAGGGGCAAAAAATAACCGCCGCCAGTTTTTTGAACGGCGATCTGTCCCTCATGATAGGCGACAGTAGTGGTCATGTGGCCCAATGGACTAAGGTCAGGGCCGCCAACAATAAACAAGCAATACAAAAAATTAGGGATTTTAAGGTGGCTGATAAGCCGGTATTGCAGATAGTCGCCGAACAACGCCGTAAAGGCTTTATCACGGTTGATGCGGCAGGTGACGTGGGTGTGTACAACTCAACAGCAGAACGTGAGCTGATAAAACAGCCTATCGGTATCACGCCCATGGACAGTATCGCCTTGTCGCCCAGGGCGGATGCCTTTCTGCTACAGTTCAATGACGGCTCGTTGCAATATTGGCAATTGCAAAATGAACATCCCGAAGTGTCATTCAGGTCATTGTGGCAGCAGGTATGGTACGAAAGCTATCCTAAGCCCGATTATATCTGGCAATCATCAGCATCAAACAATGATTTTGAGCCAAAATACAGCCTGATCCCGTTGGTGTTCGGCACGTTAAAAGCCGCTTTTTACGCCATGCTGATCGCCACCCCGTTGGCATTGTTGGGTGCCATGTACACCGCCTATTTTATGGCCCCTCCAATGCGCCAGTATGTCAAGCCAGCGATTGAGCTGATGGGTGCGTTGCCGACCGTGATATTGGGTTTTTTGGCGGGCTTGTGGTTGGCGCCTTTTATTGAGGAGCATCTCTCGGGTCTGTTCGCGATGTTAATCATAGTGCCATTGGGCGTGATGGGCTTCGCGTTTGCTTGGCAATATTTGCCCAAATCCCTGCAACAAAAAATGCCTGAAGGTTGTGAGGCCCTGTTGCTGGTGCCGGTCATTTTGGTGTCTGCTTGGTTGGCTTTCGCCATCAGCGTGCCTATGGAAGCGTGGCTGTTCAATGGCACATTACGCGATTGGTTCAAAAATGAATGGGGCATTGGCTACGACCAGCGCAATGCCCTAGTGGTCGGTTTTGCCATGGGTTTTGCCGTTATCCCCTCTATATTTTCAATTGCTGAAGATGCCATTTTCAGTGTCCCCAAAAGTTTGACGGTGGGTTCACTGGCCTTAGGGGCGACGCCTTGGCAAACCATGAGCAAGGTTGTCTTGTTGACCGCCAGCCCCGGCATATTTTCGGCGGTGATGATTGGCTTGGGCCGTGCCGTGGGTGAAACCATGATTGTGTTAATGGCGACAGGTAACACGCCGGTCATGGATGTCAGTATTTTTCAGGGGCTACGCACCTTGGCTGCCAATATTGCTGTTGAAATGCCAGAATCGGAAGTGGGCAGCAGCCATTATCGGATATTGTTCCTCACCGCCTTGGTTTTATTCATGTTCACCTTCATTTTTAACACCTTGGCAGAAGTTATCCGCCAACGTCTAAGAGAAAAATATAGCTCATTATGATCAGATTATGGTTTAAAAGTGGTAGCCCATGGATTTGGTTGACAGCCGCAGCAGTGAGTGCCTGTCTCATTATGGTGTTAGGTGTGCTTAGCTTGGTCACTATACGGGGGTTGGGCCATTTCTGGCCAGCGAATGTGGCCCGCATTGATTATCAGGAACCGGGCGGTCAGCAACAAACCATCATCGGTGAGATTGTCGACACCAGCAGCACGCCAGCGATAATGGCCCGATCAGCCGGTTATAAAATGGCTGATGGTGAAACGGATTTGTTGCAATATCAGCTTAAAACTGGCAACCGTGACCTCACCGGCGCTGATTTTCGCTGGATTCAAGCCCGTCATATCAAGCAGCAAGACTACCCCGAAAATTTGACGGTGATTGAGCGGCGTGAATGGGGAAATTTTTACGGCGAGCCAATAGCCGTTAAGGAAGAAGGCAAAACCATCGCAACAGGCGCAGCGGCATTGGCCATCGCACTGGACAAAATGGCGGAAGCCAAACTGCTCATTGATGAAATCAAGCAGCTGGAAAAAAATGAAATTGGCAAAATAAATTACGCCATTGACCATTTGCGCCTGCAACAAAAAAAACTGGAGCTGGAAAACCGTTGGGACGCTGCCGCACAGCAGCAATTGGCGGCTGAAAAAGCAGTGTACGAAACCAGCTATAAAGCGCTGCAAGACAAACTGGCCGGCCTGTATGCCCAGACCAAACGTAGCAGTTTGGTCATGAAAACAGAAAGCGGTGTCGAAGCCGACATCCCTTTTTTCAAAATAGTGCGCATCTATCAGCCCAACACCATGTCAGTATTGGCAAAGCTAAGCCATTACTTCAGTAAGGTGGGTGAATTTTTGGCCGATGACCCGCGTGAAGCCAACACCGAAGGTGGTATCTTCCCTGCCATATTTGGCACCATTGTCATGGTATTGATGATGTCCGTCATTGTCACGCCCTTTGGCGTGATTGCCGCCGTCTATTTGCGCGAATATGCCAAACAAGGCTTCACCACCCGATTGATCCGTATCGCAGTGAATAACCTTGCCGGTGTGCCATCAGTCGTTTATGGCGTATTTGGCTTAGGTTTTTTTGTCTACATTTTGGGTGGCAATATAGACCGCTTATTCTTCCCTGAATATGCACCCGCCCCCGTTTTTGGCACGCCGGGGTTGTTATGGGCTTCAATAACCTTGGCATTGCTTACTTTGCCGGTCGTCATAGTGTCCACCGAAGAAGGTTTGGCCCGTATCCCCTCTGCCATCAGGGAAGGCAGTTTAGCCTTGGGCGCCACCAAATTTGAAACCTTGTGGCAGACGGTTTTGCCTATGGCTAGCCCTGCCATGATGACGGGGCTGATTTTGGCGGTGGCAAGGGCTGCCGGTGAAGTGGCGCCACTGATGTTGGTGGGGGTCGTTAAGCTGGCCCCCGCATTGCCATTGGATGGCAACGCGCCATTCTTGCATTTGGACAGAAAATTTATGCACCTAGGCTTTCATATTTATGATGTCGGATTTCAGAGCCCCAATGTGGAAGCGGCAAGGCCACTGGTTTATGCCACATCATTACTGCTGGTGTTAGTCATCGTCGCGTTAAATTTGGCGGCTATCGTAATCAGAAACAATCTACGCGAAAAATACCGGGCATTAGAAGGTTAATACAATGACAACAAATGAAAACCGCACCCATGCAATCAACATGAATTCCATCATGGGCTTTAGGCAGAAACCGGAAGACAGCCCGGAAATGTGCATTAAAGTGGACGGCTTGAACCTGTTTTATGGTGAAAAGCAAGCACTGCACAACATCAATATGGAAATGCCCAAGCAAAAGGTCACGGCATTTATTGGCCCCAGCGGCTGCGGCAAATCAACCTTATTGCGTTGCATCAACCGTATGAACGATTTGGTCGATTGTGTCAGGATAGAAGGCCAAATATTATTGGAAGACCAGAATATTTATGATAAAAGCGTCAATGTGGCGGCGCTGCGCCGCCGTGTCGGCATGGTTTTTCAAAAACCCAACCCTTTCCCCAAATCCATTTTTGAAAATGTCGCCTACGGTTTGCGTATCCAAGGTATCAATGATAAACGCACCTTGGCGGAAACCGTAGAAAATGCCTTGCGCGGTGCCGCCCTTTGGGATGAAATGAAAGACCGCTTAAATGACAATGCCTTGGGTATGTCGGGCGGTCAGCAGCAACGCTTGGTGATTGCCCGTGCCATAGCCATAGAGCCGGAAGTGTTGTTGTTGGATGAGCCTGCCTCGGCGCTTGACCCGATCTCAACTTTAAAAATTGAAGAGCTGATCAACGAGCTGAAAGAAAAATACACCATTGTCATTGTCACCCATAACATGCAGCAAGCAGCGCGTGTCTCAGACTACACGGCGTTTATGTACATGGGGGAATTGGTTGAAATGGGTTTGACCGGGGAACTTTTCACCAACCCCAAGAAAAAGCATACGGAAGATTACATTACTGGGCGTTACGGCTAATTAGGTCAATTAAGGGGCAGAAACATGGATAACGGTAAATTAGGCAAACATATTTCAGGGCAGTTCAATAAAGAACTGGAAGACCTGCGCAATAAAGTCCTGATAATGGGCGGGCTGGTCGAGCAGCAAATTGATAATGCCATTCAGGCGCTGACCACCGGTGACCTGGAGCTTGCCGAAATGGTTATCAAACAGGATAACCAGATCGATGAACTGGAAATGAGCATTGATTTGGAATGCACCCAGATTTTGGCACTGCGGCAACCGACCGCGATAGACCTAAGGTTGTTGCTGACGGTCAGTAAGATCATCAACGAACTGGAAATTGTCGGTGATTTGGCTGAGCGGATTGCCAAAATGGCCATTCAGCTGTCTGATTCAGACAACAAAAACGATCCCTTCCATGAGTTGCAACACATGTCAGAATTGGTCAAAGACATGTTGCATGGTGCGCTAGATGCCTTTGCGCGGATGAACATCGACAATATCACCCTGATCACCGGCAAAGATGAAAATGTCGACCGGGAATATTCCAGCATTGTCCGCCAACTGATCACCCACATGATGGAAGACCCCAGAAACATCACCCGGATGCTCAACATGCTATGGACAGTCCGCGCTATGGAGCGTATCGGTGACCACGCTTGCTACATCTGCGAACACCTCATTTTTATGATCAAAGGCGAATCAGTACGCCACCTGACCCAAGCGGAACTTGAGAAAAAAATGCAGGGCTAACCAGCTAAGGCC
>CAJAWH010000019.1 GCA_903945605.1 uncultured Methylococcaceae bacterium
AAAAGTTAGCCGCAGCACGGATGGCGAGGAAGGAAAGACGGCTAAATAATGTGGAATTGGCGGTGTGTCAGCCCCTGGCTAACGCCGCATAATTCCATTGTTCGTGGAGGGGCGAAGTCCAAGTTCATCTGAAGCATTACACATCGTAAGCCGATGACTCATCCGCGCAGATGGTGGAATCTGTCGTAATAAATTTGTTAGCGATTTTGGCGATATCTTTGGCATTGTTAATTTAGTATAGCATCGAGTTCGCCATTCCGTTTGAGCATCAAAAGCATGACGGAATATTTGGGCATGTCCTTGCTTTTGCTGTGGCATTCCGGCTTCCGCCATAGCGTGGCCAGAAAATGCCGGAACAGGCTGTTATAGCCTGCCACCGTATAGGTTTCGGCTTTGGATTGCGTGTGCAGCTCTTTCGGAACGAATTTTTCATAAGGACTTCAGTAGTCACTCATGACGTCCGTTATGCCGTCGTTTTTGATGGCGTCCCAGCGTTTTCGTCCGGTTTCCGTGTTGCGGGTGCCCACTTCGCAGTCGGGGAAGCATCTCCCATGCCGATCAACAGCCATCCCTATCCGGCAGTAGTTTTTTTGAACCAACATAGGTGTGCATCTCATCCGGCCCGACGACTTCGACACCCGTTGTGGAGCAGATGGCCGCGATCGGCTCGCCATGCGCCTTGATCCAGTTGTAAACAGAAACATGGCTGCATTTCAGGGACCGCCCAATAGACCGGAAACCGAGGCCCTCATGGTAAAGCTGGAGCGCTTGGCGCTTGGTCTCCGGGCTGATGCCCCGGTACTGGACGGTATGCCTATACCCGCAAGACTTGCATCTATATCGCTGCCTTGCCTTGACGATGCCGTCTTTGGTGCAATCCGCCGCCCCACATTTTGGACAATTCATAGGGGCTTTTTCCCGTATAAATTGGGCTAGCGTAATAGAAGCTATACTAAATTAACAATGCCACAACATTTTCTAGTATTGACATAATGCTCCTATTTGATGATAAATATTCAACGTAATGCGTAGAGTAACATGTGTCCAATAATCTAATCTATTTGGCTTTACGGGGAATCAAATGTGGCAGGCTTACTCTGTCTTGTTGTTCAAAAAAATATTTCGTAATCCATTGAATTTTTACGTTTTTTTGTGAATTTCCTACATAATAGCGGCAAACAATCGGTTAGTAAGTTGTTGTAAAATCTACCCTATTAATTTTAATAATTTGTCTCGCATTTGAGCCATAAGATCAGCCAATTGGCTAACTGATTCTTTTTTCAATGGTTTGTAACCACATACTGGACAACAGTTATAGTATTCTCCTGGCAATAATGCATCACTTCGTGGAGAAATTACTTTGTTCCATTTGCATGACTCGCAAACATAAACCCACGGCTTAGGCTTTATAGGCATAAATTTATCTGCGTTTGAGTATTAAGCTGTTTGATGTTCGTGAAACTTCCTTATATTTGCGTAACGATGTGAGCGCGCCAACTCCACCACTAGCAACAGCAATTGCGATGGCCGTATAAGTGGCAGGGCCGCCTAGAATAACAATGGCGGCAGGTGCTGCAACTAAGTTTGCAGTCACTCCCGCTATTACAGTGGTTCCGCCAGTTGCTGGTGCTGTTACTGGAATTGAAATTATGCTATAAGCAGCTATACCAATAGCGCCGATTGCGATTCCCCATGCGACCTTGCCTGTTGCCCTAATTCTTATAGTTTTCTTGGCTAAATCACCGACAATTTCAATGCTTTCTTCTCCGCTTTTTAGCGCATTACTAAAGTCTTTTTCATTATTAACCTGTATTGTCATTGATCCCACCCTGAGTTTGTATAAATTGGTCTTTGCGCCGGATATCGGTTTGCTAAGTTTCATTAGCAGATATTGATATTTTATGCTGCCATCCATTATTTATGCGGCACTTATTGGCACATTTTCCCATTTAATACCTATTTTCTCAATCCACCACAATATTGAATATGCTGACTACTTCAAGATTAGATGAAAAAACTTTGAAGTGTAATAGAAGGTAATTACCGCAAAGATCATGCCATCAGATCAGCGCCTTCAAAGTGACGCTGTTGCTAAAATGTTAAATTGTATGTATTTTTAGCTATTTTTGTGCAGTTGCTACATAATAGCGGAAAATCAGCGCTGATGCCACGCCTTGATTTCCCGCTTTAACTTGCGCCACAAGCAGAAGATGACTTTGCCGATATTTTGCGATTTACCTTGTAAACTTGGGGCGAGGCGCAAGCATTCACCTATCGTGCGTTGCTGGGCAAGACTTTACAGGCACACCAGCAAAAACCGCATATTGGTCAGTTAGTTTTGTGTCGCGTATCCTGCATGGGCGTATGGACATCAGGCAGCATTTTTGAAATTTTTTAACTGCCAGTAGGTTAACTGTACCAGATGGTACAGCCTTCTTATCCCCTTTGAACAAAACCTGTCCCATTACCTGTAATTTTCAGCCAGGTAGGTTGGTTCGCGTCAGCAAACCACCTTTTGCGGCATCCTATAAAAACCGCAATAACCCATAGCAGCTTGGCTTCGGTGGTGGTGGATTGCCTAGCGGCGAATCCACCTTGTAATGCTTCAGATGAACTTGGACTTCGCCCCTCCACGAACAATGGAATTATGCGGCGTTAGCCAGGGGCTGACACACCGCCAATTCCACATTATTTAGCCGTCTTTCCTTCCTCGCCATCCGTGCTGCGGCTAACTT
>CAJAWH010000020.1 GCA_903945605.1 uncultured Methylococcaceae bacterium
GATTTACCTTCAACTAAATTTTCTTTCAGAATCGACAGCTTATCTTCTAACGACCATGACTTGTTTTTCTTTGACATAATTACTCCGACTTCTCTTAAGTTTATAAGAGAGCCAAGTCCAAGTCACGCTGAACCAATACAAAATCACCTCAGCCAGATAGCTTTTCCCCGTGCCATTCGGCCCCACAAAAACAGTCAGCCCACCTAATTCAACGGTAGCTTCTTTGATTGGCCCCAAGTTCGTCACTGAAATTTTCATGTCTTATGTCCTCATCATTGGCTGCTTTGTCTACGGTTCACATCGGGTCAAATCAAATCACCTTAGAAAACTGTTGTTGCTGTTTTTGCGCCAAATACTTATCGAACACCATGCATATATTGCGTATCAGCAAGCGTCCGGCAGGGGTCACTTGAATGGCAGGGCCTGATAGCTGCAACAATCCATCGTTTGCCATTGCTATCAACGCCGCCAGCTCCTTGGCAAAGTAGTCGCTAAAATTAATGGCAAATTGCCGTTCAATATCGGCAAAATCCAGCGCGAAGTGGCAGATCAGTTGAGTGATGACTTCGCGGCGCAGTTTGTCGTCTTCATCAAGCTCAAACCCTTTAAACACCGGCAGTTTGCCTTGCTTAATCAAGCTATCGTAGGCTTCCAGTTCCTTGACATTTTGGCAATAAGCATCCCCTACCCTGCCAATAGCCGTGATGCCCAAGCCGACCAGATCGCAGTCGGAATGGGTGGAATAGCCTTGAAAATTACGGTACAGCTTGCCCTCGCGTTGGGCAATGGCCAATTCGTCATCGGGTTTGGCAAAATGGTCCATGCCGATATACAGATAACCCGCAGCGGTGAGTTGGGCGTCTACTTTTTGCAGAATGGCCAATTTAACCTCGGGGCTGGGCATGTCCGCTTCATTAATTTGCCGTTGCACTTTAAAGCGGTTGGGCATGTGCGCGTAATTGAACACGGAGAAGCGGTCTGGCGCGGCGGCAATCAGTTTGTCCAAGGTATCGGCAAAACTGTCCACCGTTTGCAGTGGCAGACCATAGATCAAATCAATATTGGTGGAGCGGAACCCTTCGCGGCGAGCGGCATCCAATACCATAAAGGTTTGTTGTTCGCTCTGGATGCGGTTGACGGCTTGCTGCACCACCGGATCAAAATCTTGCACCCCTAGGCTAATGCGGTTAAAGCCCAGATCACGCAACTGTTTTAGGGTGTCGGTGTTAGTTTCGCGCGGGTCAATTTCAATGGAATATTCGCCATTATCATCGTTTCTTAAGTTGAAATGGGCCCGTGTCACCGCCATTAGCCGCTGCCTTTGCGGGTGGCTTAAAAACGTCGGTGTGCCGCCGCCCCAGTGTAATTGGTTGACCACGCGGCGGCTATCGAACAAATCCCCTTGCAGGGTGATTTCTTGGCACAGATTGTCCAGATAGGGCACGGCATGGTTGCGGTTTTTAGTGACGATTTTATTGCAAGCGCAATAAAAGCATACGGTGTCACAAAATGGGATATGGACATATAACGACAATGGCCCGCCCGCCGCGTTGGATTGCTGGATGTGCTGGCGGTAATCTTGGTCGGTGAAACCGTCGTGCAATTCCAGTGCGGTTGGGTACGAGGTGTACCGCGGCCCGGCCTTGTCGTAACGGTTAATCAGCGCGGTATCGAATATTAAGGTTTGGTCTATCATTTTACAGAACCGTTAATGACCAAGGTGTGCGGGGTTTTGTCGGTAGTGCTGACCGATTCTATCGTGCCAAGCAAATCGCCCGGTTGTGCCATGGCATTGCCTGACTTGGATAACCTTGCCAATAGCTTGACTTCGCTAAAATTAGATAGCTTCATATTAGGCATCATCGCTTGTTCATCAGTGAGGGTAACGGTTAGTGGCAGGTCGGCCGCTGATTTACGGACAATCGCCAATGGCATACGCCCGCCGGTAATGGCTTGGGCGTAAATAAATACCGTGTCACTAGGGGACACCGCCGACTTAAATTCTGGGGCCAAGCTGGCTTGCACCGTTAAAGCAACCGCGCTGGCAGCGGGTTTTGCTGAGGTCGTGGCTGGCGTACCGGCCGGCCCATTGGGCAAGGTTGCTTCCAGTTTGCCCAGCAGTGCTTGCACTTCTTGTTGGGATTGCGAATTAGGCGGCAACAAAGCCAGTAGTTTGCGCCATAACCTAACACCTTCTGCCGCATCACCGGCTTGGGCTTTTGCCATGCCGCCATACCATAGCGCGTTAATATTATCCGGTTCACGCGCCAACACTTTAAACACCAATTCGGCAGGTTTGCCCGCCATTTGTTCGCCATTGGCAAAAGCCAGTGCGTCGGCATAAGACAACATAATCTCCGGTTGCTCGCCTAACAGGGCATACGCTTTGCCAAAAGCATCGGCAGCTTTGGGGTATTGCTGCAAATATTTGTAAGACTTGCCCAACATAGTCCAGCCTTCGGCATCATTAGGATGGCTCTCCATGCGCTTGGCGAGCTTGTCCACCATTTTGTTGATTTCATCCAGCTTGGCACTGGCGGGTTGCGAGGCCCCTAACATGTCTGGTGTAGGGGAGATAGCCTGATAAGTGCCTAGCCCTGCGTACAAGGCTAATGCGCCTAGCGGCACAAGCACCGCCAGCAGATAGGCCAGCCAGCGGCCTTGCGAGGCGGCGGTATTGGCGGTTTGGGCAATGTCCAAATCATCACTTAATGCCAATTCCAGTTCCGTGCGCTGTGCCTCATATTGCGCGGGGGACAGCATTCCACCGCTTAATTGTTCCTTCAGTTCTGCCAGCCGCGTTTTGGCAATAGCAATATTACGCGCGTCCATATCGGCATCGGCTACACGATGCACCCGCCATAATGGCGGCAAGATAAAAGCCAGTGCCAGTAAAATCAGTAAACTAACGGATAGCCAAAATAACCAAATCAAGAATGTTCCCCTTCATCAAGCAAACGGCGGATTTTCGCCAATTTTTCGGGTGTTGTGCCGATGGTGGCATCGGTGACGGCGGTTTTTTTGTGGCGGATAACCAAGACTATCGCCAATAAGCCAAGCAGCAAAAAAGCCACCGGACCGACCCATAGTAAGCCCGTTTTCAATTTAAAGGGCGGTTTGTACAATACAAAATCGCCGTAGCGGTCGGTCATAAATGTGACAATGTCATCCCGCGATTTGCCTTGCTCAAGCATTTCTTGCACCTGCCGCCGCAAATCGCCCGCCAATTCGGCATTGGAATCGGCAATGGTTTGGTTTTGGCAAACCAAACAACGCAATTCTGAGGTGAGTTCCTCATAGGCTTGTTGTTGCTCGGGGTTGGCAAACTGGCGCGAATCAATCGCCGATGCCAATGGCGACAAGCACAGCAACAGTATTAAAATATACGCTTTCATGGGGCTTCCGCTTGCAGTTGGGCAATCAGGGGCAAGAACACGGCCTGCACATCACTCATAGTTACCGGCCCTGTGTGTTTGTAACGGACAAGACCTTTTTTGTCCATCACAAAGGTTTCCGGCACACCGTAAACCCCCCAATCCAAACCGATACGCCCATCTTGGTCCATTATGCTGACTGAATAGGGATTACCTAGCGATTCTAGCCAGTACTGGGCATTAGCGGGGTCATCCTTATAATTCAACCCGACCATCATTACCGCATTTTTCTGGGCCAACTGGTTTAGCACCGGATGTTCGGCACGGCACGACACACACCAAGAAGCCCAGACATTGAGCAACCAGACTTGGCCTAACAAATCGGTATTGGTCAATTTTTGTTCGGGGGCTTGCAGTTTGGCGGCGGCAAATGCTGGCGCGGGTTTATTTAGCAAGGGCGAGGGGATTTCATTAGGCTTA
This sequence comes from uncultured Methylococcaceae bacterium, assembly GCA_903945605.1. Lineage (GTDB taxonomy): Bacteria > Pseudomonadota > Gammaproteobacteria > Methylococcales > Methylomonadaceae > Methylovulum. The sequence goes on from CAJAWH010000020.1 coordinate 3,855, forward strand.
AGGTTTAAGCCAATGGCAAGGAAAATTGCCATAATGATAAACAATATTAGCGGGATTAGGTATTTAAGCATTTTGGTGGCAGAGTTGATGCGACGGTCGACCATTATAACCAACAGCTATTATAGGCACTATAAAAAGCACTGGCCTTGGCTATGCTGGCAAACAAAGCTGCCAGATGGCTGTCAGACGGGCAAACTTTGCCTCGCCTTCCAGTTCGCGCCGCAATAGCAACCAGCGTTCCAGATCAAACGAATCCCGATATAAAAAAGCAACCCAATCCGCCAACAGCACAGCGGCATAGGTTTCAGCATCATTGCTGGCACAGATAGCAAGCCCGGCGCTGTGTTGATAGCCCATTACAATAGTCGCCCCGTCATAGCCCCAGCGTTGTAGGGCAAGTGCCGCCGTACCGGCACGGAAAGTTGTTGCTTCAGGCAGGCTCAGTTCTGCGGCGGTGGCAATGGGGTCGAGTGCGCCCGGCAACTCGGAGAAACGCACGTTGCCAAAAAAAGCCTGGAGATACGCGGTCAGTTCGGGCGTGTTCGCCTTGTGCCAAAAATTGAACACGACGGTTTGTCGGGGCTGGGTGACTTCGGTGACACTGTGGTATGAATCGGCATGGAGCAGAAAGCCAAAAGCTTTGTTGTGTTGGGGCGTGACACTGAACACCGCGGCGCTGTCTTTCGATGGGTATAATTCCAGCACGCCGCCATGTTCCGCTTGCCAATGCTTATTTAGCTGCACAACCAGCCGGGTTATCTCATAGCCTAATAGCGGACGGTCGCTGTGGATGCCAATAGCTTGCCCTGGCAGCATCTGTTGGGCGGTGACCACAACCCGGCCGGCCAGTGGCAATCCGGTAATTTCGCGCATTCTATCCAGCACTTCCGCCAGAAATGTTGCAGGGACATGCGCGGTGACATCGCAAAGCGAACAGCGATAAAATGCACCATCCCGATGCTGCCAAGCATGGTCTTGCAAAAACAAACGCTCAAGCAACGCACATTGCTCATCAGAGAATGCCGCATCCACATAAAAAAAGGGGAACGGGGTGTCGTGGTGGATGGGCTGCGAGAGCAACGGCTACACTCCTGCATAAATGCTATACAAACGTTGTATTGATGGCGGCGGACGGATAGGGTCTCCCATTAGCGGGTTAGTGTCAATCCTTAAAATTAGCCCGCGTCATTTCATCCGCATACCCTTAGCAATCAATCTCGCGAGCTTCATCATCCTCAATCACTTGCGCCCAAACTAACCGACCGCTATCGTGGTAGCGATAATAATGCTCAGATTCCACCTCGTTGTAGACAATTTTTTGGCAATGTGACAAACGGCCTTGGTCATCAAATACACCCCGGTAATAAAAATTGCGGTGGTTCAAATCAGCTTCGTTGATTTCATTGACCAGATTTAACGGTAGCTTGATACTGCTATAGCTAAGGAAGTAGCGGACGGTAGGGGATGTGGTCATGGCAGCAAGTGGGTGCTGATAATGTCAATGATCTTTTCTAACGGCAGGTTTTCGTGTTCACCGATAATGTTGTGCTGGGCAATCGGGTATTTAAGGTCGATACCATAATGGCCCGGATTCTGCGCGAAGGTGTAAATATAGGCGGCAAGATGAGGATCGCTGAGCGAGCATAACTCGAGTGCTTGGCGATGTGTCTCGCGGGTGTTCAGCGCTAAGGCGTGTTCACCGAAACGGTGCACCAGTTCCAGCAACAAAACCTTAAGCGGTGTGTCTTTGTCAATCGCCCAAACGTTCATAAGCGGTGGCGATTTTTTGGCTTATCTTTTTGCTTATCCAAGGACGTGGCAAGCAGTGGGGTTGGGTCTGTTTGATGAAAAGCAAAGCCAACATCAAGCTGGCAAAAGCACTGATGGCAAGCCCAATGTCGCTATATTGCGTGGCTGTCAGCCAGCTTTCTGCCAGCCCGGCACCGATAAACAGGGCGATCAGCGGCAGTAAATACAGGGTCAGGGCGGCGCGGAGCAGATGCTTTTCATCAATGCAAACCAGCACATGGTCGCCTATGTCCAGCGGCATTGCCGCATCAACCCGCACCGGTTTGCGTTTCAGCACGCTGCCTAGGGCATGGCTGCTGCAAGCGGCTTTTTGCAGACAGCCAGCGCACGCCGATTGCTGGGCAGCGGTCACCCAAATTTGTTGGCTGCCTTTGTTTATAATTTTTTTTACGACAATGGCGGGTTCTTCCAGCATGGTGGTGTGTTCCAGTGTTCCTGCGTATTATGGGCAATCCGGCAATTGCAGGTGTTTTTCGGCAAAGTAAACAATGCCATCAACCACTTGCAAGCGCAAGGTTTGTAAGTGTTGCCCCAAACAGACCGGGCTTTGGCATTCACCAGTGGTTGGCTCAAATACAAAGCCGTGCATGGAACAACGCAGGTAGCGTCCGCTGTCATCAAAAATGGCGTCTTGTTCGCCATTGAGCGGGCGGTGCATGTGCATACAGTGGTTAACGTAGCTGTATACCTGCCCGTCGAAACAAAACACCAAGGCCGAGCAGGGCTGTTTTTTGAAAACAATGGGCCGGCTCAAATAACTGACCTTTTGCAACGCTTCCAGCGGGCAAATGGCGATAAGTTTGTTGGCTTGCATCAGCACTACGCCCAAGCCGCTTGCAAATTTTCCAGCCAAGCAGACAAACGGGCCGGGGTCAGTTCTTTTTGGTTGTCCTGATCCAGTGCCAAACCAACAAATTGTGCATCCACCACCGCTTTGGATTGCTTGAACTGGTAGCCATCGGTGCTGGATGCGCCGATTAGGGTTGCCCCGCACTGTCTAAAGCTGTCGTACAGATAAATCATGGCACTGACAAAGTCTTTAGCATAGCCTTTTTGGTTGCCTAAGCCATAAATGGCCACGGTTTTGCCAGTGAAATCACTGCCTGCCAGTTTGGGTAGGAATTCCGCCCAACTTTCGGTGGCATTACCGGTGTTGAGGCCGGGCAATTCACCTTCGCCATAGGTGGGCGCACCTAAAATCAGCACCTCATATTGCAGTAAATCCTGTACGCTGGCAGTACGGATATTAACCGGTTTGGCGGCTAGGCCAGCACCCAACAAGGTATGGATGTCCTTGGCGATACGTCGGGTGTTGCCGGTGTCGGTGCCGAAAAAAATGCCTATTTTGGTCATGGTCTTCCCCCTTTATTTGTGGTTACGGCAAGTGCTTGCCCCTAGGCCATTAGCTTTGAATCTGCAACAAACCACTGGCAGTGGCGGCTTGTTTGGCTTGCCATTCCTCCGGCGTATAGGCCAGCACGCTTACCGCATGGAGTTTGCCGGAAGCCAATGGGGCTGCCAGTGTCGCCAACACGGCTTGCTGTTTTTTCACTAACGGCAGTCCGGCAAAATTGGCACTGATAACGGTTAGGGTCAAATCGCAACCGACCCCATCCACCAGCACTTCGGCATCGGCAATGGCTTGTTTGACATAGTGGCTTACTTCGGCAGCAGTCAAATGCTCCCCGCTTGCCGCTTCATCTTTGCTTTCTGCGGATTGCAGCAAAGGCAACAAGCTGCCATCGTTGAACATCGCCTCAACAATATCGCAACCGCCGACCAGTTCGCCATTGACAAACAATTGCGGGTAAGTGGGCCAATGTGAAATGCTGGGTAGTTTTTCGCGGATGAAGGGCGCTGCCAATACGTTGACGTAGGTATAAGGGATATGGGTTTGTTTAAGAATGCCAACTGTTTTGGCAGAAAAACCGCATTCCGGTTTTTCCGGTACGCCTTTCATATATAAAATAATCGGGTTGCCCGCCAATTGCTCGCGGATTTTTTCTTCTGTGGTTTTCATGGTGATCCTGTTATTGGTAAAGATAAACACTAAAATGGCATCGGCCTGAGCAAAGGCCTTATGTTCCCTGAGCGTAGTCGAAGGGAATTGCAACGAGCTAAAATGACTGGGCAAGCAAGGGCAAGGGGTGGCAGGCTTTGACTGCGCTCAGCCGATGTGCTTCGACCCCATTCCGTCAATGCAGGGCAACATCCGTTATGAACGTGACAGCCCCCATCATCCCGCTTGTTCGCGGCGCGGCTCGTCTGTCTTTTGCTCCACCCTGACCTCGCCCAAACCATTGACCACTTCGGCATCGACAATACAGCGTTCCACATCATCGCGTGAGGGAATATCAAACATGGTTTTCCGTAAAATCTGTTCCATGATGCTACGCAAGCCACGGGCACCGGTGTCGCGTTCAATGGCTTTTTCGGCAATCGCCACCAGTGCATCATGGGCAAACACCAGCTCCACGCCTTCAAAAGCGAACAATTGCTGGTATTGCTTGACCAGTGCATTTTTCGGTTCGGTCAATACACGGATTAACGCATCAACATCCAGCGGCTCCAGCGGGGCAAGCACAGGGAAGCGTCCGATAAATTCAGGGATTAGGCCAAATTTGCGTAAATCGCTGGGTTGGGTGGCATTGAGCATGGCTTCCAAATTCGGTTTTTCAACGGTTTGGTTGACCGCTGCATGGAAACCAATCGCCGAATTGGTCGGCACCAGACGTTTTTCAACATGCTTTTCCAAGCCCGGGAAAGAGCCACCGGCAATGAACAAGATATTGCGGGTGTCCATGATCACATCCACACCGTCTTTACTATGGCGGCCTTTATTGGGTAGTTTGACCTGTGAGCCTTCGACCAGACGCAACAAGGCTTGTTGCACCCCTTCGCCGGAAACATCACGGGTGCCGGTGGGCTGTTCGGGGCTGCGGGCCAGTTTGTCTATTTCGTCCAGATAGACTATACCCCATTCGGCATTGGCCATATTGCCATCGGCAACATCCAATAATCTGACCAAAATATTTTCGACATCATCACCGACATAACCGGCTTGTGTCAGTGTGGTGGCATCAGCCACCACAAACGGCACACCCACAATTTTAGCGAGTGTGCTGGCCAGTAAGGTTTTACCCGTCCCTGATGGGCCTATCAGCAGGAGATTAGATTTGCCGATTTCGACATCTTTATCAAATTGCCCTAGCCCCGCATCGCCGCTTTCATGTTTCAGCCGCTTATAATGGTTGTACACCGCCACCGCCAAAATTTCTTTGGCGAGTTGCTGACCAATGACATATTGGTCTAAATGTTCCTTGATTTTGGCGGGGATGGGCAGTGTATCCTGCATTTTTGACAGTGCTTTTTTGCGGCTCCAATTACTGACCACCTGATGCGCCAAGGCCACACAAGCCCCGCAAATATAGCCTTCAGCACCGGCAATCAGCGGTATGGAGGCCGATTGTTCTATGCCGCAGAATGAGCAATGTTTAATTTCTTTGATGGTCATGATGGCTATTCCTCAGAGTGGTTGATTACGCCTTGCGTACCATGAAAACTACTTCCTGTTTATTAACTAATGTTACCCAATACGTTAGCCAAACATAGCCAACGAGCTTCGACCGGGCAAGTCACGTTGGCTGAGCGTAGTCGAAGCCCAGCCCTAGCTCAACCCATAGGGTTGCCTGACCATGCTTCCACAAACAGACAGCCCTTTGCGTAACATCAGATATTAATGCCGTTCATCCGCCCCTTTGCCTAATCCCGCCAACCAAGCACGTTGGCAAGTGCGTTTGGCGCGGTCAGCCATTAATTGGCGGATTTTTGGCGTGGCTTTGGCGAGTGACAAAGTTTCTGGTTTGAAAATCCGCTTGCACAAGACCAAATGAAAACCAATTTCTGACTCCACCACGCCACTGATTTCACCTTCTTTCAGTGCAAACAGTGCGGTATCAATTTCTGGGTACAACTTGCCACGTGGCACTTTGCCCAACAGACCACCTTGCAAGGAGGTGGGGCATTCCGAGTGCTGCATGGCAAAGTCATTAAATTTATAAGGCTTTTTTTGTAGCTTCAGACCCAGTTGTTGAATGCGCCCGTAGGCATTGTCGCGGGTGTTTTCGGGATAATCCGGGTTGATGCTGATAAAAATATGCCAAGCTTCGCGCATTTCGGGCTTTTTGAATTGCTCGTTATGGATGTGGTAATAAATGCCAATTTCCACTTCGCTAATGTTGGGCGAGCGGCTACCGACCAGTTCCAGCACGGTATTGACTTTACATTGGCGGTACAAAGCAGCGCGTAAACGGGTTTCATCCAATTGGTTTTGCGCCAAGTCGGCAAGAAAATCATCTTCGCTTGGGTAACGCTGACGGATTTCCAACAAGGCCGCTTGCACCTCTTGTTCTGTGATGACCACGGCGGCGGCTTCCGGCGAATTCAGCACAAGGTTTTCCAGTTTCAGTTCATTGCTGGCTTGTACAACGACTTGCTGATATTCATCTTTCGCCAATTGCGCGGGCGATTTTTTAAACAGTGCCAAGGCAGCGCGTAATAAATTGTAGGGTTCGGTGTGTGGCGGACTCATCTCACAACTCCGGTTCATTAAAAGTCTCTGGATGTGCAGGGCTTAACACGGTTTCCGGCACCAGCAGCGTGCGATCAAAAAAAACGATGTGGTATTTGATGTTTTCGTCATCACGGATCACTTTGTACACTTCGCCCTCCGTGCCTTTGTTGACCAGCACTTTGCCTTGTGTAGCCAAATCCAATTTACAGATCACTTTGTCGCGGAATTCAAAACGGCTTGGATTCCACGGATCATCGGCACTGATCAATTCTTCCAAGCGGCAACCGACCATGATGTCTTGGCTAAGGAAATGTACGGTGAAAATCACTTGGTCTTGCAAAAAAGTGCCAACATTGATGACATGCCCGACACTGCCGCGCCGCACCAGCAACACGCCGACATCTAAGCCCGGATAAGTGCCGTCGTTGCGTACGTTGCGGGTCACGCGCACCGCTTCGCCATAGTCAAAGCGGCCTTCATCAAAGCGTTCCGGTTTCATGTTTTTATGTCAGTCAGGGCAACGAATGAGTTTTGCTCACCCATGTGGAAAACTTTAAAGACTTTTTCGGTTTGCGCGTCGGATTTGACAAAATCCAGATACGCTTGCAACAACAATCGCTTGTATACTGCCCGTTGGGCGGCCTCGTCAACGGGCATACTGTCGGCCCCTTGTTGCAGGTAATCGTGAAACCGTTGCAAGATGTGCAGACGGTTGACATGCACGACGGTCTGGTCGTAATCCAATTGGAAATACTGCAAAAAATCTTCTGCGGATTCCAACTCTTCTATTTCTTCTGCAAAACTCATGGTGTTCTCCGCTGGTTTTTTTAACAAAATGGCAGGCGTATTTACAATGGCCCGACTAAAGAGGTGTCTTGCGTGAACAAGTAGATTGCCAAAATGATGAACACCGCGCCGCTGATAATAACTACGGCGTTGGGTTTGGTTTTTAACATGGATAAACTCCCGTTGGGTTGATATGCGGGTATGGTTGGCAAATAAATGGCTGGTTAAGCCGCTTCCATTCGGCATTGCATGAGCAAATCCAACAAGGCTTTTGCGCCTATCCTGTCTTTGCTGTCTAATTCCACCAATTTCTCAAATATCGCTTGGCTTTCGTCCAAGCGTTGCAAACGCATCAGCAAAAAACCAATCGCTTTTAAGGTGAACAAATATAAGCGCACTTGGGTTAGCCACTGCGTAGGAACAGCTTGCAAATGACCAAGCTGCAATTGCCGCCAATCGTCAGGAAAACCCACCAACGGACGGATCACCGCCAATGCCTTCTGCGTTGCCGCCAGCGCATCTTCCAAACGATGCTGGTAGTAATAAAAACGGTTTAAGGCCACCAGCACGTTCAAGGAGTCAGGGGCTTTAAAATAGGCCTGCAATAAAGGCAGTTCCGCCTCGCCTCCGCCATACATTTCCGCCGCTTCGGCAATCAACTCTTTTACACCGGCAATATCGGCTTGTTCAAAATACAAACCTTGCGCTTCAAAATCCAACAAATCCATCATTGCACCTACTGCGCCGATTGCACAAGGGTCAGCTTGACCGGTTCTGGATGCGCGGCGCAAATGCTTTCCGCCTCGCAACTGCCGCAACTTTCGTGGCTATTAGCTTTTTTCCATTCGGCTTGCTGGGCTTCCAGTTCATCAATGCGTTCCATCAAACAAGCGATAGCTTTGCCAACCGGGTCGGGGACAAGATGATGGTCGAGGTCTATGCCATGCTTGTTTTGTATTTTGGTGCCTTTGCTTTGGATGACCCGCCCAGGAATACCCACCACGGTGCAGCAATGCGGCACATCTTTGACAACCACGGAGTTGGCGCCGACGCGGACGTTGTTGCCCAAGGTGATCGCCCCCAGTATTTTCGCCCCCGAGCCGACCAGTACGTTATTGCCTAAGGTCGGGTGGCGTTTTTCCTTATTCCAAGTCGTACCGCCCAAGGTGACACCGTGATACAAAGTGACATCATCACCAATAACTGATGTTTCGCCAATGACCACCCCCAGCGCGTGATCAATGAACAAACGCCGCCCAATCACTGCGCCCGGGTGGATTTCCACGCTGGTCATCCATTTGGCAAACGCCGCCAAAACCCGGGCCGCCAAGCACCATTCCGCCAACCATAAGCGGTGGCTGATACGGTGCAACAACACCGCATGTACGCCGGAATAAGTCAGTAGAATCTCCAGCACACTACGCGCCGCCGGATCGCGGGCAAACACACAATTGACATCTTCCGCCCATTGTCCGAAGAAACTTAGGGGCTTCTCCGCGTTGGCAGCGGGCATCACTTTAGCCACTAGCGCAAACTCCAACCCGTTTGCCCGGCAATGGGCGGGCGCGGAATACGGAAAAATGAACCGGGATAACGGTCATCATCTAAGGGTTGCCTATCGCTATCGTTGCATTCGGTTTCGCTAACGTAACATTCCAGCACGGCTTCAAATTCTTCATTCATGGCAATCACCTGTTATGTTTGATGAAAATACACTGCAACGGGCAAAGCTAATGGCTTGCTGGCCCGCCTTACCCAACCGACAAAAAACTTTTAAGGCTAACAGCATCAGGCGCGTGCTTATGTTCACAAACAAAGCGCCGCACTTTTGCCAACAGGTTATGGGCCTGTTGGCGGCTAACATCAATACCCAGTTGCTGATAGGCATGGATAACGCCTTGCGTACCGGAATGTTTGCCCAATACCAATTGGTGGCTACGTCCTACAATGGCTGGGTCAACACCTTGGTAGTTATTGGGGTCTTTTAACAAGCCATCGACATGGATGCCCGCTTCGTGGCTAAACACATTGGCCCCCACCAAGCTTTTGCGCGAGCCTATGGCATCACCGGAAGCATTGGCCACCAAGGCTGACAAGGCCGGAAATTCCGCCAGCACGATACCGGTTGTAAAACCATAGAGTTGCTGCAACCCCACCACCACTTCTTCCAAGGCGGCATTACCGGCGCGTTCGCCCAAACCGTTGACGGTGGTATTGACATGGCTTGCACCTGCCAACGCCGCCGCCAAGGTGTTGGCGGTTGCCAAACCCAAATCGTCATGGGCATGCATTTCAATCGCCAGATCGGTCGCCGCCCGTAATTGTTTGATGATAGAGAACACGCCGAACGGCTCCATAATGCCAACTGTGTCGGCAAAGCGTATCCGTGTCGCGCCGGCGCGTTGTGCGGCTTCCGCCATTTGCACCAGAAAATCAGCATCCGCACGGGATGCGTCTTCCATACCGACACAGACTTCGAAGCCCAAATCAGTGGCCTGATTGACCAATGTGCTGATAGTTTGCAATACCCAAGCGCGGCTTTGTTTCAGTTTATGTTGGATATGCTGGTCAGACGCAGAAATTGACAAGTCGATGCTAGGGACATTCAGGCCCACACAGCTAAGCAGATCGTCTTGGCGCATCCGCGACCACACCAGCAGCTTGCTCGGCAAGTTTAAGCCAGCAATGGCCTGAATTTCTTCACGCTCCACCGGCCCCATCGCCGGAATACCAATTTCCAGCTCTGGTACGCCTAGGGCGGAAAGCTGGGTGGCTATCGTCAGTTTTTCAGCCAGCGAGAAGGCCACGCCAGCCGATTGCTCGCCGTCGCGTAACGTGGTGTCGTCGATAATGATATGGCGGTTGGCGGTTTTCATGGGCATGAAAAAAATAAATCAGCATTTGCCTGTAATAAAGCAAAACGCTTGCCAACTTGGTTATTTTTTATAAATCAATGGCTTTGTAAAATCCCCAATAAACCGGACAAAACAATTTACGGGGAAGGGAGGGATTTTGTCGGAAACGCGACAAAATCAAAAAAGGACAAGGGGGTGGGATTTGCTCAGTGGTAAGCGGTCAGGTAGCTGACCGCCCAGTTGCAGGCTAATATGGTACTCCGCCTATTTCTTCACGGAAGCAATGGGCTTGGCGAATGGTCAGGTCAACTTTGTCGCTACAAGCGAAAATTCTTAGCAGCGTGTGATTGTAAGCTCAACACCACCTTTGTTGTTTTCATAATAACCCCAAGCATCATTTGCGAAGCAATACAGATAACCTTCATGCCAAGCATTTACAGTAAACCTAAATCCTTGAACCGCGCAACAACCTTGCCAGATAGGTATTATTTCGTGTGGAACGGGCGTGCCACCTGCACTGGTCATACGGCTATTTGCAAGTACGCCGACTAGGCCAAACCACGGACAACCTTCAATACGCTTTGTGCCTTTAAAATCCGCATAAGGTTTATTGAGGACTTTTTTATAGAGACTTTCTAGCTTGCCATAAAAATTTAACACTTTATGTAATAAGTTGCTATGTTCAGGATCGGCAAGTAACGTTCCATCAGGTGAAAAAACCATACTTTGATCCACCCACTCTCCGGTGGCGGTGAATATATACTCCCCTGCTGTCAAATAAACACCTGTTTGGTTCCAGTGTTGGGATGCAAATATTGTGACCGCTTTAGAGCTGCCAGCCATATTTAGAAGGTAATCTGGCCGGTAGGGCGCTTGAGATATTGGCGGGCAATTTTGGCGATCATTGACTGAAGCATCTATCTGTAACGGGCTGCCAGAAAGATAGGGGGTTGCTCTCGGCTGTGTCCGCATATAACCAAATGCGCCACTGACAGCGTTATGCAACATTCCTTTGGTATTTGGGCTAATTTGAGCTGTTATACTGGCATCAAACAGCAATCCTTTTACCCCCGCTTCGTTTATCATCCATTGCAAAGCGCCATCGGACAGTCCTTTGTCAGCATTGCCACCGCCCACATCACCATGACCGCCAGGAAACCATTTTTCTATCGCATCGGGATGTGCATTTGCGCCGCCACCGTTTGTGGCATTGTTAAAAAGGGTGGGATAAAAGCTGGCACGTATTTCATCGACCGCGACCGCATGGCGGGCATGTTCAATGGCATGGCTTATGTTGGTATCGTAAAAATTATAACTTTTTGGGTTATCTAATAAGCTTAAAATTGCTAAATCTTGAGGAATGCCTAAAGCACCGACCGTGTCCCACACGCCAAGAAAGTAAACCCCAACATCTGTTCCGCTTAAGCTTTTATGGAATTGCCAATCCTCTTTAGCACTTGCAGAAGCATCATGAGCCCAGTTAATTTTTTGTTGTCTTTTTTGATAACCTTCTTTAAATGCCGTTTCAACCCGCCTCCATTTATCTGACTCAGCAAAAGAAGGCGAGAGCTGTAAAAGCCCACAATGCGCGATCATTCCTGCAAGACTGCGGGCAGTATAAGCACCACGGCTAAAACCAAATAAATATATGTTATCGCCAGTTTGATAATTGTCTGAAAGCCATTTGTAAGCGCTCATTATGTGTTTGTCCAACCCTAGCCCGATGCCGCCTCCAATTAACTTATCTACAAGGTTTTTTTCCGTGCCGACACCGGGGTGGTAATATTTTAGTTGGGCAGTCACATCATTTGTGCTGCTCACTGCGTTATAAATTCTAACAACATTGGTTGGGGCGATCACGCCATAATCTTCATGATCTGGCGTTGACCAAGTGCCATCACAGCAAGCAACTAAATTTCTTGACATATTGGATACCCTTATAATTATTATTGGTTGTAATGGCTTTTTATAGCATAGGCATTACATAATGACAAGAAACTGGGTTGTAAAATCAAATTGCGCTTTTTGCTTTTGTGGCAACGGAGTGAATAAGGCAAAGCTACCTAGGCTAATGCGGCACACGGCCTATTTCTTCATGAAACCAATGGGCTTGGCGAATGGTCAGGTCAACTTTGTCGCCAATAGCCAATGCCAGTTGTTTAAAGCGGTCATTGGGCATTTCTGCATAAACAATCTCTTCCGCACCATCGGGCAGCGGTTTTGCCAATTCAACCCGTATCAGCGCCCCTAAATGCTGCCAGTCCTTTAATATGGCGGTTGCTGCGCTATTGCTGGTGGCTTTGCTAAGGTCAATATCATGCGGGCGGACATGCAGGCAATCGGGTTGCGGTGGTATGTCCAGCCCCGAGGAGCGCAGCCAATCGGTATGGTGCGATTCCAAAGCGATAATGTTGGTGTCACCGATAAACCGCGATACGAAAGCATTGGCGGGATGATCGTAGATATCGCTGGGTGTGCCCTGTTGTTCCAAATGGCCATGATTAAAGACCACCACTTGGCTGGCCACTTCCATGGCTTCTTCTTGGTCGTGGGTGACAAAAATACTGGTGACATTCAAATTATGATGCAAATGCCGCAACCATTGCCGCAAATCCTTACGCACACTGGCA
>CAJAWH010000021.1 GCA_903945605.1 uncultured Methylococcaceae bacterium
GACCAAAGCGCGGGCATCCAATGGGATAACGGTACTTGGCCCAATGACCCCGTCACTGGCGCGACCGGCACCGCCATCGGCACAGGACAAGCCAACACCAATGCCATCATCAACGCCCAAGGGCCGGGCAGCTACGCCGCCAAGCTATGCGACGACCTGGTGCTAAACGGTTACAGCGACTGGTATTTGCCGTCCAGGGATGAGCTGAACCAACTGTTCCTCAACCAAGCCGTTGTGGGTGGTTTTGCTAATCTCACTTACTGGAGTTCTAGTGAGTACGACAACTACAACGCGTGGTTCCAGAGCTTCTTTGCATATGGCACCCAGAACTACTTCAATAAGAACTACACGCTGGCAGTGCGCGCTGTTAGGGCTTTTTAACTATTCAACCCTTTAACCCTTTGCTTTTCCCGCGAAGCGGGCGATTTTTTTGCCATGGTGCTGTCACGGCCAGCCAGTTTATCGGGACTGGTCACATCTGTAGGTTGGGTAAACCCAACCTACACGGCTGTATCTATTGATTATCTATTAGATAACCAGCACAGCGGCCTGGATGAAGCAAAGCGTAATCCGGGCTACTTACTATGCTGCAATTGGTCATGATGCTTTTTGACTAAAACCAATAAAATCAACATGCCAACTTAATTTTATTGCAAGACTACCCACCACCAAAGGTCTGGTAACACAGATAGCTGAACTTTATGCCTGTCACCAACCAAACCCATGGCGATATTTGCAATGTGGTTAATTCAGGTCGTGTGCTATGGAAAAAACACGCTTTGAACGTATGATGGAACGGGGTATGTAATGGTCAAGTAAATTTGGACAATCCGTTAAGCCTGTTTTATAAAAACCTGTTCATATTGGTTGGGTGAAATTGAACCGTTCGAGGAATGTATCCGTTCGGTATTGTGGAAATGGATGTATTTCTTCACCGCCCATGTCATCCCGTCTTGGGTTTGATAGCGGTCACGGCTAATGGCTTCGACTTTTAAGTGCCTGAAAAAACGTTCCATGACCGCATTGTCCCAGCAATTGCCGCGTCGGCTCATGCTGGCTTGGATGCCCAATGCCTGCAGCCTGCCCTGGTGGGCGTGGCTGGTGTATTGGCAACCCTGGTCGGAATGGAACAGCCGAGCCGCGCCGGGCGTGACCTGCCGCAGGATCGCGACTTGGTTGGGCGCCGCCAATATCAGCGCGGTATCAGGGGAAGCGTACACGCTCCAGCCGACCACCTTGCGCGAGAACAAATCCAGCACCACCGCGAGCCGCCAGGGCTTAAAATAGCCGCACTGACCACCCCATATTAACAGACATGGCATGATAATTTTAGGCATAGACCCAGGCTCGCGCATAACCGGTTATGGCATTATTGATTTTTCACCTTTAGGTTACCATTATGTTGCCAGTGGTTGCATCCGTATCAAGGCGGACTATTTTCCTGACCGGCTTAAACAGATTTTTGACAGCGTGCAACAATTGACTGACCAGCATCAGCCCCAAGCAATGGCTATAGAACAAGTATTTATGCATAAAAATGCCGATTCTGCCCTTAAGTTGGGGCAAGCACGGGGGGCGGCAATTTGTGCCGTGCAAACAGCAGATGTGCCGGTTTTTGAATATGCCGCCCGACAAGTCAAACAGGCCTTGGTGGGCAAGGGCAATGCCGACAAACTGCAAGTGCAGCACATGGTCAAAATACTGCTTAACTGCCAAGGGGTATTGTCTGTTGATGCCAGTGATGCCCTAGGCTTGGCAATATGCCATGCCCATTACCAGCAAACCGAAGCGCGTTTGCACAACGCTGTCAGTTCATGATTGGTTTTTTGCGCGGCAAGCTAGTGCATAAAGCCCCACCTTTATTGGTATTGGATGTGCAAGGCGTGGGTTATGAGCTGGAAGCGCCGATGACCACGTTTTATGATTTGCCGCTAGTGGGGGCAGAAGTCATGTTGCACACCCACTTAGTGGTCAGGGAAGATGCCCACAGCCTGTTTGGTTTTGCCCATGAAGCAGACCGAGCTTTGTTCAGGACGCTGATTAAGATCACGGGCGTTGGCCCAAAATTAGCATTGGCCATTTTGTCCGGGCAAAGTGCAGAAGCGTTCCAGCACTGCATCCGCAACAACGACACCCAAGCCTTGGTGCGTTTGCCCGGGGTCGGCAAAAAAACAGCGGAACGCTTGGTGATAGAGCTGCGTGACCGTTTGCCAATGATGGCGATAGGCAATATGGAAGTTTTCAAAACCAACGAAACCAACGAAACCGCCTTGCCAACAGCCAATAATCCGCAACAGGAAGCCATCAGCGCCTTATGCTCGCTGGGCTACAAGCCGTTGGATGCCGCCAAAATGGTGCACAACATCAACAGTCAAGATAAAAGCTGTGAAGATATCATCCGCTTGGCTTTGCAGAACGCCGTCAGATAAGAGGCCAATAAATGATAGAAAGTGACCGATTGGTGACCGCCCGCAGCCAAATTGATGAAGAGCGCCAAGACCGTGCCATTCGCCCTAAACGCTTGGTGGACTACGTTGGTCAAACCGAATTGCGCGTGCAAATGGAGATTTTTATCCAAGCGGCACTGGCAAGGCAAGAGGCTTTAGACCATGTGCTGATTTTTGGCCCGCCGGGGCTAGGCAAAACTACTCTGGCCAATATTATTGCCGCAGAAATGGGCGTGCATATTCGCCAAACTTCCGGGCCAGTGCTGGATAAAGCAGGCGATTTGGCCGCTTTGTTGACCAATCTTGAAGCCCATGATGTGCTGTTTATTGATGAAATACATCGGCTTAACCCAGCCGTTGAAGAAATTTTGTATCCGGCAATGGAAGACTACCAGCTTGACCTGATGATAGGCGAAGGGCCGGCCGCCCGCTCCATTAAACTGGATTTGCCGCCCTTTACCTTAGTCGGCGCAACCACTCGGGCGGGTTTGCTGACTTCGCCATTGCGCGACCGTTTTGGCATAGTGCATCGCTTGGAGTTTTATACCATAGAAGAACTGTCCGGTATCGTTAACCGTTCCGCCCAGGTATTGGGCATTAGTATAGAAGCCGCCGGAGCGGTTGCTATTGCCCGCCGTTCGCGTGGCACGCCGCGCATTGCCAACCGCTTGCTACGCAGGGTGCGCGATTTTGCCGAAATTAAAGGCGATGGTGTCATTACCGATGCCATAGCCATTTTAGCTTTAGACATGTTGCGGGTGGATAGCCACGGCTTTGACGCGCTTGACCGCAAATTGTTATTGACTATGATAGAAAATTTTGCTGGCGGTCCGGTGGGTCTGGACACCCTCGCCGCAGCCATCAGCGAAGAGCGCGGCACAATAGAAGATGTGTTGGAACCCTATTTGTTGCAACAGGGCTTTATCATGAGGACTTCGCGAGGTCGGGTTGTCACCCCTCATGCCTACCTTCATTTTGGCTTGCAGCCGCCTAAGCTGGCGGGTTCGTCAGAAGACTTGTTTGGCTAAGCCCGTTGCCTACCACCTCGGATATATCAATACCCAATGAAAACATTTACTTGGCCCGTGCGTATTTATTACGAAGACACCGATGCCGGTGGCGTGGTTTATTATGCCAACTACCTTAAGTTTTTTGAGCGGGCACGGACTGAAATGCTCAGGGCGGCAGGATTTGAGCAAGACCAATTGTTACAAAATGAGGGTGTCTTATTTGTGGTGCGCTCCGTGCAGGTTGACTACCTGACCCCTGCACGCTTCAATGAACAACTGCATGTGCATTGCCAAGTGGCCGAATATAAAAAGGCCAGCTTGGTGTTCGCCCAAAAGATAAGCCGAGGTGATGTTATAGTATGCAAAGCGTTCATCCGTATTGCTTGTCTTGATGCCAAGACCATGTCCCCCAAATCAATTCCCGAAAATTTACTAGAGCTGCTAAAGAATGAACACTGACTTATCCATTTTCCATTTGGTCACCCAGGCCAGTTTTGTCGTCCAATTCGTCATGCTGATTTTAGTGGCGGCCTCTGTCGCATCATGGACGTTTATCTTTGCCAAACGCAAAGAACTGAACCGGGCCATTGCCATTACCGATGAGTTTGAAGAGCAATTTTGGTCGGGTATGGCACTGTCAGAACTGTACCGTAAATTGACCGCAAACGGCTTTGAGCCGGAGGGGATCGAAAAGATTTTTTTGGCAGGTTATAAGGAATTTTCCAGAATGCGTCAAAGTGGTCATGTTGACCCCATCGTACAAGTGGAAAGCGCCCAACGCGCCATGCGTATTGAGTTGTCGCGGGAGCTGGACCGCCTTGATGAGCATTTGGCATTTTTGGCCACAGTAGGTTCAACCAGCCCTTATGTTGGCCTGTTTGGCACGGTCTGGGGCATCATGAACTCTTTTATGTCGCTGGGCAATGTCAAACAAGCCACCTTGGCACAGGTCGCCCCCGGTATTGCCGAAGCGCTCATTGCCACTGCCATTGGTTTGTTTGCGGCGATTCCCGCCGTTGTGGCTTACAACCGTTTCTCTACCCGACTGGACAAACTGACAGGACGTTATGAATTGTTTGTTGAGGAGTTTGTTGTATTGTTGCAAAGACAGGCCCACACCCAATGAACAGAAGATATCGCCGCAGAAAACCCATGGCGGAAATCAATGTCGTACCGTACATTGACGTTACCTTGGTATTGCTGATCATTTTTATGATAACCACACCCATGTTGCAGACCGGCGTGGAAGTCAACTTGCCCGAAGCGGAATCCAAGGCTGTAGAAGCAGAAGGGGACGCTGCCAATCCGCCGATTGTCATTTCCATTAAGGAGGATGGGCAGTACTTTATAAAAAAGGATAACGGGGATGATGAGGCGATACAATCCGATGCCATAAACCCCAGTGTGGTGGCGGTGTTGGCACAAAAGCCGCAAACCCAAGTATTGATTAATGCCGACAAAAGCGTCGATTATGGCACGGTTGTTACGGTAATGGCCGCCCTAAAAAATGCCGGAGTCCCTACCGTGGGCCTAATAACCAAACCGGAAGACCAATAAGTTAAATGGCTAGTCAAAATAAAAATTTGCGGCCTTTTGTACAGGCGGCGGCCTTACATATAAGCTTATTGGTATTATTTGCGCTCAGTGCTTGGATTAAACCTAAGCGGGATGACCTGGCACCTACTGTCCCAGAAATTATTCATGCCACCATGTTTAATGCTGCGGAAATTGAAGCCCAAGAGCAAGTGGTGCAACAGGCCAAATTGGCTGAACAACAAGCTAAAGCGGCAGCCCAACAAGCAGCTGAACAAGCCGAACAAGAGCGCTTGGCAAAACAACAGGCCCGGCAAGAGCAAGCTAAGTTGGCAGCCGAAGAGGCAGAGCGGGAGACGTTAGCAAAAAAGTCTGTAGAGGCCGCTGCCAAGGCCAAGGCGGAAGCCGCCGAACAGGCGCGGGCAGAGGCGGCGGCGCAAGCCAAGGCCGACGCGGAACAGGCCAAGGCAGCCGCCGCCAAAGCGAAGGCCGAAGCGGCCGCCAAGGCCAAGGCGGAGGCCGCCGAACAGGCGCGGGCAGAGGCGGCGGCGAAAGCCAAGGCTGACGCAGAAGCCGCACAAGCCAAAGCAGCTGCTGCTGCCAGGGCAAAGTCCGAGTTGGCAGAGTTGGCTAAAGCACTGAAGCGCAAAGTCGAACAAAGCTGGATTCGCCCGCCTGACTCCGCCAGTGGCTTAAAATGTACGATTCGCGTCAGGCTAATGCAAGATGGCACAGTCCTCGATGCACAATTGGTGACCAGTAGCGGAGATGATCTGTTCGATAATTCGGCAATTAATGCGGTAAACAGGGCTTCCCCCTTTAAAATGCCGAGTGACAAAGAGCTTGCTAAAGAATTCAGGCAACTCACCTTCACCTTCAACCCTGGTTAAGCCAAATTGGGCACGCGCTACCAGGCCATGCAATTGTTTTTTAGCTTATTAAGGTAAGAATATGGCTATTTTAAGGAATATTTTATTAATGTTGCTGTGCGGGCTACACGCGCCGATTCTCTTTGCAGCCCTGTCGATTGAAATCACCGAAGGCACTGAAAGCGCTTTGCCAGTGGCGGTTGTGCCTTTTGCCGCAGATGGCGCGCCCGTAGACATTAGCGCTATTGTCAACGCCGATTTGCAACGCACTGGCTACTTTAAGATGCTCGACCAGCAAGCCATGCCAGCCCGGCCGGTTACGATGCAAGAAGTCAATTTCAAGGACTGGCAAGCAGCCAACCAAAATTATATGGTGGTGGGTAAAGTCAACGGTAATGGCGCACAATACGACATTCAATTCCAATTATTGGATGTTTACAAGGCAGGGCAGCTATTGGGTTATCGAATGACCTCATCTTCTAATGATCTGCGCCGTAACGCCCATCACATCAGCGATCTTATTTTTGAAAAACTGACCGGTAAGAAAGGTGCGTTTAGTGGACGGATTGCCTATATCACCAGCAGTGGTGGCGGGCATCAGCTACAAGTGGCTGATGCCGACGGCTTTAACCCGCAAACAGTGGCTTCTTCTACAGAGCCGCTCATGTCACCTTCTTGGTCACCTGATGGCAAACGCATTGCCTATGTTTCTTTTGAGCGCAAATCAGCAGCGATTTATATCCAAGTGCTGGCCAATGGGCAGCGTGAGCGTGTCGCCGAATTTCCGGGCATCAATGGCGCACCGGCTTGGTCACCCGATGGCACCCGGTTGGCACTGACCCTGTCAAAAGACGGTAGCCCCGATATTTTTGTCTTAAACCTTGTTTCCCGAGCGTTGTTGAAATTGACCAAAGGTTATTCGATTGATACCGAGCCGTCATGGTCACCTGATGGCAGAAGCATTGTATTTACCTCTGACAAAGGCGGAAAACCCCAGTTGTACCTCATCCCTAGCCAAGGTGGTGAGGAAAAACGGCTGACATTCTCAGGCGCTTATAATGCCCGTGGCAGCTTCTCCCCGGACGGCAAATACTTGGCAATGGTGCATGGCAATGGTAATGACTATCGTATCGGCTTGATGGACATGGCCAGCCGTTCCATTAATGTACTGACTTCTGGCCCTGATGACGAGTCCCCCAGCTTCGCGCCCAATGGTGGCATGATTCTGTATGCGTCCAAAAAAGGCGGCACGGCTTTCTTATCGGCAGTGTCGATTGATGGTAAAATGCAACAAAAATTGGTTTTTAGCAGTGGCGAAGTCCGCGAACCGGCATGGTCGCCCTAATTGGCCTCCCTAGGTTGGTCAAGGCCACCCCATTAGAATTGTTCACTTATTTTGGAAAGAAAATCATGAAACTTAAGCCATCACTTTGGGCAATTGTTTGCTCAGCGTTGTTGTTATCCGCTTGCGGCGACACCGAAGATAAAGACCCTTCCTTCTTGGATGGAAACCAACAAAGCGGCATTAAAGATGCGTCCACCAGTGGCTTAAACAATGGTGCGGGAATCAATGGCTCAGCGATGGGCGGTTCGCTACCTAATGGCGGCGGGCCAGCCAATTTAGGGCCGGAATTCAGCGACCCTAACAATCCGCTCTCTAAACGGATTGTTTATTTTATGCTCGATAGTAGCCAGGTGCTACAAGATTTTGTGCCGGTTGTTGCCGCCCACGCCCAATATCTTATTGCCAATCCAAGCCAGCATGTTGTCCTTGAAGGCAATTCGGATGAACGTGGTTCGCGTGAATACAATATTGCCTTAGGCGAGAAGCGGGCAAAATCCGTTGCCGAAATGATGAAAATACAAGGCGTTTCGGAAAGCCAAATCAGCACTGTCAGCTACGGTGAAGAAAAACCAGCCGTCTCCGGCAACGACGAATCCGCCTGGGAACAAAACCGTCGCGTTGAAATTACTTATCAAGGCCAATAAACAATGAAATTGCGCATTGCCCTTTTTTTGTTGGCTGGTGGTTCGGGCTGCAACGCATTTGCCTTGCCGCCTGTCATAGATAATTCGGCTTATCCGCCTAACGCCGCCCCTGCTATGGCGGCTGCACCTGCTCCAGGGCCATCCGGCACAGCAGTATTTGAGCTAATGGCGCGGATGGAGCAGATGCAGGCGGATATCCAGCAATTGACCGGCAAGGTGGAGGAGCAGGCCAACCAAATTGCCGAGCTTAAAAAAAAGCAAGCTTCGATGTATAACGATTTTGACGAGCGTTTGCAAGGGGCAGAGGGTAAAGCTGGCGGTGCAGAAGCGGCGGTGTCAGCACCTGCACCTGATCCGATGGCGGCAGAAGCACCTCAGGAGCAGGCTGCGCCGCCCTCCAGTGAAAAACAAGAGCCGATAGACTCCGCTGCTAACTTGGCGGCAGTGGCCCAAGGCACAGCTGCCAGCCAACCTACGGCGGCAAACCAACCGGCGGCAGAATCTGCGCCACAAACCATCCAGGCATCCGGCACAGAAAAACAAGCGTACCAAAATGCCTATACTCTACTAAGGACCAATCGTCCGGAAGCGGCCAGCGCAGCGTTCAAAGCTTATCTGCTCGATTATCCCAATGGCGGTTATGCGGCCAATGCCCAGTATGGTTTGGGTGAAGCTTATCGTCTCAACAAAGACAACACTTCGGCACAGCAAGCCTTTGCCGATGTCCTCGACAAATACCCCAATACCGCCAAAGTGCCTGACGCCCTGTATATGCTGGGAGTTATTGCGGCGGAACAAAATAATACCGGCAAAGCACAAGAATACTTCAATCGGGTGGTCAATGAGTTTCCCAACGCGCCCGCCGCACATAAAGCCGCCAAAAAAATGGCTGCCCAGGAACCCCCCAGTCATTGACCGTGAGCCTGCTACGCATCACAGAAATTTTCTATTCACTGCAAGGTGAAGCCAACACGGTAGGCATTCCTACCGTGTTCATCAGGCTCACGGGATGTCCATTGCGCTGCGTCTATTGTGATACCGCCTACGCGTTTTCCGGCGGCGACAAAAAGACCATTCCAGATATTATCGCCACAGTCTGCCAATACGATTGCCAATATATCACCGTCACTGGCGGCGAACCCTTGGCTCAACCCGCCAGCATTGAGTTAATGGCCAGATTGGTTGAGCAAGGGTTTAAGGTGTCCCTAGAAACCAGCGGTGCTTTGGATATTGCAGCGGTTGATCCTCGGGTGGTTAAAGTAATGGACTTGAAAACGCCCAGCTCAGGTGAGGCAGATAAAAACCGCTACCAAAATATCGCCCACCTAAACCCGCACGATCAAGTCAAATTCGTCATTGGCTGCGCGGAAGACTACGACTGGGCAAAAACTATCTTAAACGACTATCGCTTGCCCGAACGCTGTGAAATATTATTTTCCCCCGTCACCGGCCAGCAAAACCCAACCGAACTGGCTGAAAAAATATTAGAGGACAGGCTCAACGTGCGTTTTCAGATACAGCTGCATAAGTTGCTCTGGAACAATGCACAAGGCAAATGACAGGCATGAACAACAAAGCGATTATTTTACTCTCCGGTGGACTGGACTCCATCACCACATTAGCGTTGGCACAACAACAAGGTTACCACTGCTACGCATTAAGTTTCGACTATGGCCAACGCCACCATGCCGAACTGATTGCCGCCAGCCGTATTGCCCAAGACTATCGCGTCATCGACCATAAAATCATCAAAATTGGCTTAGGGGCCATTGGGGGTTCGGCACTTACCGATGCCGATATTGCTGTACCCGAAACAGCACAGGTGGGTATTCCGGTCACCTATGTACCCGCCAGAAACACCTTGTTTCTGTCTTTTGCGCTGGGTTGGGCGGAGGTGCTGGGATTGACCGATATATTTATTGGCGTCAATGCCGTTGACTATTCCGGCTATCCTGATTGCCGCCCCGAATTTATCGAAGCTTTCGAGCGGCTGGCTAACTTGGCCACCAAAGCCGGTGTTGAAGGGCAGCGTTTTTGTATCCACACCCCATTAATAGCCCTGAGCAAGGCCGAGATTATCAAGCTAGGGCATAGCTTGGGCGTGGACTACCAAAACACCGTTTCTTGTTACTCGGCAGACCCACAAGGCAGAGCCTGTGGTGTCTGCGATGCCTGCCGCCTAAGAAAAGCCGGTTTTATGCAAGCCGGCATCAACGATACCACCCGTTATCAAAAAAATTAACAGGAACTATTGCAAAAAAAAGAAAAATATTTATAATAGTCTTTCTTTGTCGGGTCGCTAGCTCAGCCGGTAGAGCACCGCACTTTTAATGCGATGGTCATGCGTTCGAATCGCATGCGACCCACCAATTTTAAAGCAGTAAATCAGGCACTTAGGATTATGTCCAAGTGCTTTTTTTATGCCCGTTAAAAAAAATGTCCCAAAAATGTCCCATTTCAAAATGAAACGACACAAAACACCGCAACAATTGCCGTCAGTTTGGGCTATTTTTTCCGTCATAAATCACCGCAAGCATTGCCGCCAAAATTAGCAGTGTTGCCGTTGTGGGTAAATTATTTTCATCTTGGCATGGTGTGGGCAAAGCTCTGGGTAACGCTGTGGTCAAGCTGTGGATAGGTGGCGGGCATTTTTCCGGTGTCGGGTTGTCCACAAGTTGCTAACAGGCTTAAGAGCCTATGCCAAGGGTTGATGGTCAGGGTCTGGCAATGGTTTTCAACAATGAAGACCCGCCTTAATAATAAGCTTTTAAGCGTGTTTATTTTGTTATTGGCGATCCTTCGACCAAGCCGATAACGCGCCTGTACGGGTTTTGTCACTTGCATATTGCAAGTTTATAGTCAAACCATGGGCTTCTGGATTTCATGCGGTAATGTTTCGTTGGGTGTGTGGCGGGCTTGCATGGCTACGCACGTTCAATAAACCAGAACGGTGCGGAGTTTCCTGCGGAGTTCGTTGCGCACTTCGGCTGCGGGCAATCCATGGGCTTGATCTGGGTTGTGGCTGTAGCGATATTTTAGCGAGTCCGGGCAATCTTTCAGCCAAGCCGTTATCGTGGCGGGGCGGGGCTTCTGGGTGGTTTCCTTATAGAGCGTTTTAGATCATCAGCCAAGCCGATAACGAGGCTGTGGGCGTAAAAAAACCGCCATAAAGACGGTTTGTGATGTTTGAAAGCCAAGCAGGTTTAGCCGTTGTCCACCACTAGGCTGTATCTGTTGAAGGTGTGGCCTGTTTTGCTTTTTTCTTGTCCGTGGAATGTTACGCAAACCAGACTGCCGATGGTGGCGTTCTGTTGGCGTAGCCCTTCCCCAA
>CAJAWH010000022.1 GCA_903945605.1 uncultured Methylococcaceae bacterium
AAGCCATCATTGCCGCGAAAATCCGGCAGACCCGAATCCACACCCAGACCAGCACCGGCGGTGATCAACAGCGTGTCAGCGTTGGCAATGGCTTGTGCCGCCAGTGTGTAGGTTTGTTCAATAGCCAATAGTGGAATCCTCTAAAGTAATGACAGGTTAGGTCGCTGCAATTATTTTTGCTTGCGGTGATCGCCACTATATTATTATAGCCAGACGTTTACAAACTAAAAAATGAGGGGGTTGGCATGAGCATAAAAAACTTAAGCGATAGGCGGCAGATCAAAATGGGCAGGTTTTCGTCTGATGACCTGTTTTGGCTGGATCATTGTGAAAAACATGACTGGGCATTGTTGAAAAATGGCATAACGGATATCTCGCGCAGTCTAACAATTGTGCCCCAACCCTCTTGGAAATTGGAAGAACCGCCTGTTGAGAATAAAAAAGGTGCATGGAGTGTTGAGTTTTCACCAAACAAACCTGACACCATCGCTGCATCTGTTGACGCTCTCGCTTTTTATTCGCCCTTACATTTTAATGGCCCAGACCGTTATGGTGTTTATTTGTGCGCCCCGGGCATAGTGTATTTAGCCCACGAAATAATGTACTTGTTTGGGGATACATTGCTAGAGTTGTCCAATAACGTCAGGGAACAACGGCGGCTGTGCTTTTATTGGGCGGCTCAAAAATTGTTTCTACATGAAATGTGTCATGCTTTTATAGAACACTTGGTTTATGTGATGGAGCCTTTTACCGGCAAACGCTGTTATGAAAAAGCCAAAGAAAAATTTCCGGGGATTAAGCTAATGGAAGAGGCCCTGTGCAATAGCTTTGTTTGTGGGATGCACAAAAGCCTATTGGCTAATTTAAAGGGAAAGGGTGAATTCGGGGTATTGGCGAGCCATGCTGATGCGCTGCATGATGTATTGATAACGTTTATGCGCCGACAGCCAGCTGGATACAAAGATTTTTTGGTGCTGGAGGACGAGCCGCAAAACAGTGAGCTGTTCATCAAAAACTGCCAAGCATTACTGGCTTGTATTTACGGGATTTCCTTGGAGCAACAATATGAGGGCATTTACACGCTTTGGGGTGCGGCAGGTGTTGCGATCTGGCGGAGTGTGTCAGGTAAGACCAAGCCGTTTACCGCCATTGAACCGCATGATTTTAACGTAATAGATAAGTGGATTAATTTGATAACACCCACTTATTTTTACAGCCCTATCAATGATCCAGTCATATCAGCCAACACTTATAATGGCGGTGGCATTTGGCAAATAAATGACATTAACAAAAGACCAGTCTATTCTGTCAGTTTAATGGACTTTGAAATAGATTTAGAATTTCATGAGGAAGCTGAAGGGGAGTTCAGCTACTATGTGGAGCGTTACAAATTGGATCAAGACAGCGAAACCAAAAGCGTCCGGTTGTCCGGCCTTGGCATCACTAGCTTGAGGGGAAGCCCAAAAAAATTTAAAAACTTTGATTGCTCCAATAATAAGCTCACCTCTTTATACGGTGGCCCTGAAGAAGTATCTGGTTTTTATTGTTGCAGCAATAACCAATTGCATTATTTTGAGTATATGCCCTTATTTGTCGGATTTTTTGACTGTACTGATAATAAAATAGACGGACTGAAAGGCATTGGCACAATTTATTTACAAGAATGCACATATTTTATGTTTGACATTGAAAAAATTAGGGAAGGTGTTTTAGGGTTATGTAAGGTAAAAAACTTAATACCAAATAATCAATATCGTGAAAATTATGAATGGTATAAAATTATTATGGAAAATCGAAATGATATACGCGCAGGTATAGATGCATTAAGAAATAACGGTTACAAGGAATTCGCAAAGTTCTAAAGTTAACATGCTATTAACACCATAGGGCATGGACTTTTTACGCTATAAGATAACACAAAAATAAATCAATCGATACTGGTTAGGCAGTAATGCCGGATAGGCAGCCAACCAGTAACTCTTATGATTGAAAAAATAATAAATATTCAGCCATAAAACATTTTTTATTTTTGTATGGTGTTCGTTGGCATTTGAAGGTTGATCATGTTGAAAAATATTGCAAAAAATAAACAGCGAACATAAAAGTTCAGGCAGAGTGGATATTAGTTTGATTGGGACTTAAATTTTTTCTGAACAAAAAGATGAAACAGTAAACTACGTCCAGTAATAATAGGTTGTAAAAGCAATGCTTTAATGGGTTCAAGATTGAATTAATATAGACAGGTAAGACGCATTGTTTTTGTGTTGACCCAAGCTGTCTTGTCTATGTTATTGATTTTATGATTTTATGATTTTATGATTTTATGATTTTATGACGGCAAGACAGGAAAACCGCCATTTTCCCATTTCTTTAATGGGCAGAGATAGGTTTATGTTAATATTATTAATTATTTTTATTTTAAATCAAAAAAATGCTGTCATACCTGTCTTGATGTCATAAACCCAGTAATAGCAATGCATACGAAGATGGCACGTTATATATTAAATTAATTTTGCTGCCCATAGTGGCTTGTTGTTTAAAATTAATTTTAACAAAGATATAAAAATCCCTATGGCTGATATTAAAGTTCAAGCGGCTATGGTGACCATTTACCATGCACTGCAAACATGTAAGTGAATTAACAAGCAATAAAAAATACCATTAAGCCTCTTTGCCCTGTATTGATGAGGGTGTTGTAGAAAATAGTGCCAAACTTGCCACCCAAGAAAACTAACACGATGCTTACTAGCGAAATGCTCATTTACCAAGACCCCGATGGCAAGATCAAAATTGATGTGCGATTGGAGGAAGAAACGGTTTGGTTGACCCAAGCACAATTATGCGAACTGTTTCAAAAATCAAAAGCCACTATCAGCGAGCATATTAAAAATGTGTTTGCAGAGGGTGAATTGGATGAAAAAGTGGTTGTTCGGAAATTCCGAACAACCACTCAACACGGTGCGATAGCGGGCAAAACACAAGCAGTCGAAGTAAACGGCTATAACCTTGATGTCATCATCTCCGTAGGCTATCGGGTAAAATCCCCCCAAGGCACACAGTTTAGAATCTGGGCGACCCAACGCCTTAAAGAATACATCATCAAAGGTTTTGCCTTAAATGACGACCGCTTTAAATCGGGTACGTCGATAAACTATTTCAATGAGTTACAACAACGACTCCGTGACATCCGTTTGTCTGAGCGGTTCTTCTACTTTGATGGAATGCTATCGCAATCGATGATTTACTGGTGCCAGCATAATATTTACAGGTGCCCAATGTCATCCATGTCCAGCAAAATAGCCATCCCCCTTCCTACTGCGCCCCGTTTTTGAGGGTGTCCAGATAGTCAGCCCAGCTTTGCATCATGCGCCGTCTTTCATCAAGGTATTGTGCCCGGTTATAGGCTGCCCGCACCTGATCCCGTGGCGCGTGTGCCAATTGACGCTCAATGGCATCAGGACTCCAGCCTTGTTCATTTAATAAGGTCAAGGTCGATGCGGTCGTTCTGAAACCGTGTGCTGTCATTTTGTCCGAATCATAACCCAATGTCTTAAGGGCGGTTCTTATGGTGTTGTTAGACATCGGCCGACCATCACCACGGCTTGAAGGGAAAACATATTTGCCTGAACCCGTCAGTGGCTTGATTTCATTTAAAATGGCTATGGCTTGGGTTGATAAGGGTACGATGTGATAAAAGTCTGTTTTTGATATGTAGGGCCGCCATTCTTTAGCCTCGAAGTCTATGTCTTCCCACAATAATTGACGTATCTCACCAGGTCTTTGGAATAATAACGGCGATATTTTGAAAGCCATTTGAACTACAAATGTGCCTTTGTAATTGCCTATGTCCCTAAGAAGCTGACCCACTTGGTGGGGGTCTATTATGGCGGCCCTGTGCTTTGGTTTTTGGGCGGGTATTTGTTTGGCTACGGGTTGCGCGGGGTCATAGTCTGTGAAGTTATGGACAATGGCGTAAGCAAAAACAGAACTCATTTCAGAATGTAGCCTGTGTGCGGTTTCAAGCTGCATTTTATCAATCAAAGGCTTTAAAGTTGCCAATACATCGGATGATTTAATCTGATTGATAGGCATATCTCCCAAAATAGGGAACGCCAGACGCGCTAACCTTGACGCTTTTTTGATGTGTGTTGTAGGTTTGGTAAGATGTTCTATTGACGCCAACCATTGGCCGGTTAAATCGGCAAAGCTGTTGATGAGGGGCAAACCGGCACTACGGCGGCTTTCATTTTCTAGTTCAATTTCCTTGACGGCTTTTTTTTCTTTGCGTTTGTCACTGGGATTGACGGCGTTACTTATCTGGTCTCTCGCTTCCTCTGCTTTGCGCCTTGCCGCTTCAAGCGTGACCTTTGGGTAAACCCCCAGTTCTAGTTTTTCTCTTTTCTTATTGAACGTATAAACAAACCGCCATGACTTAGTTCCGTTCTTGCCAACAAGCATGAACAGTCCGTCACCGTCATTGATCATGTAATTTTTATCTTTGGGTTTCGCCGCTTTGTATACCGCGTCTTTATTGAGTTGTTTTGCCATAGGGTGTCAAAAGTGTGTCTTTTTTTAGGCACTATACCAAACGACACAAATTACGACACATTTCGCTGCATCTCGGTGGGCATAAAAAAACCCTTGTTACGTTAGTAATCAAGGGTTTCTGGATTGCTTTGCACGGCTCTGTACTTGTCTTTGGTACCGAGGGCCGGAATCGAACCGGCACGATGTCACCACCACCGGATTTTGAATCCGGCGCGTCTACCAGTTCCGCCACCCCGGCAAAGTCAGAATAGTATATAAGACTGGGAAAATTTTGCAAGCTTTTTTGGGTGAAAGTAGGCTGTTAAACTGATACTATGGACGGCTATGAAGAAAAGTGATTTTAATTATATTTTACCCGATGCCTTGATAGCCCAACGGCCTTTGCAAAACCGCAGTGCCAGCCGTTTGTTATGTGTTGACCGCAGCACAGGGCAATGCCAGGATAAGCATTTTGTTGATTTGATCGGCCTGATCGATGCCAATGATATTGTGGTGTTTAACGACACCAAGGTGATGGCGGCGCGGCTGTTTGGCAACAAAGCCAGCGGCGGTAAGGTGGAGGTGCTGATTGAGCGTATTCAAGATGATTATCGGGCGATTGCCCATGTCAAGGCCAGCAAAACTCCCAAACCGGGCTCGTTGATTAGTTTTGAGCAAGGTTTTCAGTGCGAGGTTTTGGGTAGGGCGGGTGATCTGTTCCAAGTGCGCTTCTTGGGCGATCTAGGTATTGCACAGATATTGGCGCAAATTGGCCATATCCCGTTGCCGCCCTATATTGCAAGGCAAGATGATGGTGCTGATTGGGAACGTTACCAGACGGTGTTCGCCAAACAGGCGGGGGCGGTCGCTGCACCCACAGCGGGGCTGCATTTTGATGGTGGGATGATGGACAAGATTGCCGCTAAGGGGGCAAGCATTGCTTTTGTCACGCTGCATGTTGGTAGCGGTACTTTTCAGCCGGTACGCACGGACGATATAACGCAGCATATCATGCATAAAGAATATTTTGCCGTCAGTGCGGAGACGGTGCAAGCGATACAAGCGGCGAGAAGCCGGGGCGGGCGGGTGATTGCCATTGGCACGACCGCCGTCAGGGCTTTAGAATCGGCTTCAGTCAGCGGGCAGCTGCAAGCGGGTTATGGCGAGACGGATTTGTTCATTACGCCGGGCTATGCCTTCAAGTCGGTTGATGCGCTGCTGACCAATTTCCATTTGCCCGAATCAACATTGCTGATGTTGGTGTCGGCTTTTGCCGGTTATCAGCCTATAAAAGAAGCGTACCAACACGCCATAGCGCAATCGTACCGTTTCTTCAGTTATGGCGATGCGATGTTTTTAGCTGATTTTTAAGGCTTGCGGGTGGGTTCTGTGTTGTGCCAGAACCCACCCGGCATGGGCTTTCTTATGGCGGCTTGCCTATAATAAGCCAACGCTTATCGGCGTAGGCCACGGATGTTGCTTTTCGCGCCGCGCATCATGTTGGTCATGTTGCCGCCTTTCATTTTTTTCATCATTTTCTGCATCATCAGAAACTGTTTGAGCAGACGGTTGACATCTTGCAGTTCTTGACCGCTGCCCAAGGCAATGCGTTTTTTCCGGTTGCCTTTTATCAGATCGGGGTGGCGCCGTTCTTGTGGGGTCATGGAGCAGATCACGGCAATTTGCCGTGCCAGCATTTTGTCGTTGATTTGGTCTTTCATTTCTTGGGGCACGCTTTTTATGCCCGGCAGTTTGTCCAGCATGGCACCGATGCCGCCCATAGATTGCATTTGTTGCAATTGTTCGCGGAAATCTTCAAAGTCGAAGCTTTTGCCTTTTTGGATTTTGCGCACCAGTTTTTCGGCTTTTTCCTTATCAACCTTGCGTTCAATGTCTTCAATCAGACTGAGCATGTCGCCCATGTCCAAAATGCGCGAGGCGAGCCGGTCAGGATGGAACGGTTCCAAGGCATCGGTTTTTTCGCCCATACCGATAAATTTGATCGGTTTGCCGGTGATGTGCCGGATAGACAAGGCCGCCCCGCCGCGTGCGTCACCATCGGCTTTGGTTAAAATGACCCCGGTCAACGGCAGTGCGTCATTAAAGGCTTTGGCGGTGATGGCGGCATCCTGACCGGTCATGCTGTCCACCACAAATAAAGTTTCAATGGGGTTTATGGCGGCATGAAGGGCTTTGATTTCGCCCATCATGTCATCATCAATATGCAAGCGACCGGCGGTGTCAATAATAATGACATCCAAAAATTTGCGTTTTGCCGCTTCTATGGCGTTGATGGCAATATCAACCGGTTGTTGGCTGATGTCGCTGGGGAAAAAATCCAATGACAGGTCATTGGCCAAGGTTTCCAATTGCTTGATGGCGGCGGGGCGATAAACGTCGGCACTGACCACACCGACTTTTTTCTTTTGGTTTTCTTTCAGCCAACGGCCCAATTTGGCGACCGTGGTGGTCTTACCGGCACCTTGCAGGCCAGCCATTAAAATCACGGCGGGGGGCACGGCTTTTAAGTTTAGGCCTTCATTGGCCTCGCCCATCACTTTGACCAATTCCGCTTGCACCAGCTTGATCATGGCTTGCCCCGGGGTCAGGCTGCTCTGCACTTCTTGACCCAAGGCGCCTTGTTTGACGCTTTCGATAAAATCGTTGACCACCGGCAGCGCCACATCGGCTTCCAATAAGGCCATACGCACTTCGCGGAGGGTGTCTTTGATGTTGTCTTCGGTCAGGCGTGCTTGGCCTTTGAGTTTTTTTAGGGTGCTGCTGAGTCGGTCGGTTAAGTTGTCAAACATGGCTGCGATAGGGTTATATTGAGTTAAAGGATAGGCTGTATGCAGGCCACTTTGCTGTCATTGGCTATAAAGTCAAGCGATGGGGCGGGTGTCGATCAGGCAATCGGCACGGGTCGTAAAAAGGCCGCACTAGAACCGTTAAACGTGATAGTTTAACATAGCCTACCTTGCCTTGCACTGGCTGAAAAGCCGTGCTTTGCAATTGGCCTTGCTGTTGCGCCAGTTTGCCGACGAACTTAGGGAATAGTTAGGCGGCGCTTATGAAAATGCCTGAAATGCTATTATAAGCTTATGATAGATTGAATATTATTGTTTACCAATATGTTGATATTGCTATGATGACCAGCCACTTGTTTGCCCTGCTATCCGTTTGTTGTTATTTGGCTGCAGCCGGATGGCTGTTGCGGCAACTGCATGACTATAAGCACAGCATCACCCCAATAGCCTTGGCGTGGGGGGCGGTGGTCTTGCAGCTTGTTTATTTCATCCTCAACGGTCAGCAACAGAATGGCTTTAATTTTGGCTTTTTTAATACCGGCGCATTGATTGCCATGATTGTTGCTGTACTGCTGCTGTTGGCAAGCTTAAACAAGCCGGTGGAAAAATTGGGCATAGCGGTTTTTCCGATAGCGGCGGTTATGTTGGGGTTGGAGGTGTGGCTGGGTAAGCAAACCGCACATTTCCCCCATTACGGGCCGGCAATGGACACGCATATCTTGACTTCGATGATTGCTTTTAGTTTGCTTAATATTGCCGCTTTGCAAGCGGTGTTGCTGGCTATTCAGGACAAGCAAATAAAAAGCCATGCCCCTAAGCCCTTTATGCGCTCGTTGCCTTCGTTGCAGGCCATGGAATCGTTAATGTTCCAGATGCTGGCCACCGGCCTGCTGTTTTTGACTGTGTCCTTAGCGAGCGGGGTTATCTTTATAGAGGATTTGTTTGCCCAACATTTAGTGCATAAGACCGTGTTGTCGTTGTTGGCGTGGCTGATTTTCAGCAGTCTGTTGGTCGGGCGCAGGCTGTATGGCTGGCGCGGCAAAACTGCTATCAAGTGGACATTGACTGGTTTCGCGCTGTTGATGCTGGCTTATTTTGGCTCTAAGCTGGTGTTGGAGCTTATATTGCACCGTTAAAACGGGTTGATGGCAATAGGGCAGCTGAGGTTTGGCTGTGTTCGGATATTTTTAGGTGCGAATTCATTTGTGCCACTGAGGGAACTCGCACCCAATTTTGATACAGGCTAAAACTATTGCTCGGGTCTGGCTTTTTCGTCAGACGCGGAAATCAGCGAGGTGTAACATTCCACCAAGCTTTCGGCGTAGTTGTTATGGGCGTCGCTTAGTTCTTTGGCGGAGCCAAAATCGTTGCGTAGCACTTCCAGTTCTTTTTTGGGGTCTTGTGCTTTTGACACGTTGAGCATTTTGGCATAGTTGCGGTACGCCATCATTCGGGTGGGGTCGAGCGCAAAAGCACCTGGCATGTTGCTGGAGCTGGTGTCCACCACGCATTTGGCTATTTGTTCGGGGTCTAGCTTGTAGTCTTTGATATCTTGTTCTTTTTGCATTTGCTCAAGCACGGCTTGTTGGTATTGGTTTTTGTCGGCACAAGCCGTTAGCATCAAGGCGGGTAGGGCAATCAACAGCAGCTTTTTCATTTTATTCACTCGACAGGGTTTTTACTGGGGTTCAAGATAACATTATACGCAGCTTAGGCAATGGCGATAAGTGCCTTGATGCCAATCCCTAATAAAAGGCATAAAAGGGTGTTACGCAGCCCGTTGGGTGGGTGTAGTCGAAGCCGCTTAGTGTTTTTTCGCTTCCGATACCAAATGATTTGAGCTTTGGCTTTGCTCGGTTTTGCCATTGGATGCTATGCAGCTTCTTGTAAAGGTTCAGCAAAAAACTGCATGGGTCATGTAAAAAACTATTGCGTGGTCAGTGCCGTGCGGATAAATCCGCAGCTACGTTGTTGCTAAAGCTTATAAGGTTGCCATCGCTTGGGTGATCCAGGCTATCGCTTCATTGTTAATATCTGACGCTTTGCGGTTTTGGCTGCTGATGGGCGGGCCGATTTTCACTTTTATGGTGCCGGGGTATTTTATAAAACCATTACGCGGCCAATAGGTGCCAGAGTTAAGCGCAATCGGTATGACCGGATAAGCGGTTTTTTCCGCCAACAGGGCGCCGCCCGCGTTAAATTTGGTGGTTTCGTCCGGCGCGGCGCGGGTGCCTTCGGGGAAAATCAGCACCCATAAGCCTTCCTGTAAATAGCCACGGCCCTTTTCTACCAGCGCACGCAAGGCATGACGTTTTTGTGAACGGTCGATGGCGATCGGTTTTAAGGTTGCCATGGCCCATCCCCAGACCGGCAACCGCAGCAGCGATTTTTTCAGCAATACCGCATGGTGCGGCAGTATGATGCGCAGTGCCAGCGTTTCAAAGGCCGATTGGTGTTTGCTTAAGACAATAGCCACAGGAATGTCTTTGATGTGTTCCAAGCCTTCCACTTGATAGTGGATGCCGCAAAACAATCTGGCAGTCCCTAATGTGAAACGTACCCACAGTTGCGAGGCTTGATAACGGACGCTAAAGGGGAAAAAGTAGCACGCTAAAATGATTAAGCCAATTACCACGGCGGAGAACGCCATACACATGGAAAATAGCAGGGAGCCTAAATATATGCGGAAATTAAGGGTTGGCAATGAGCTGTTGGGCGGCATGATATAGGTTGTCAAAAACAGGGTAGTTAAGGTTAGGGTGTTCGCTTAAGGTTTGTCCGCCTTTGCCGGTCCTGACCAATATTGGCAAGGCGCCGGCGGCTTGTCCGGCTTGCAGGTCGCGGTAAGAATCGCCGATCATCACGGTTGTGGAGAGGTCGAAACCATAATCCGCCGCGCATTGCAGTAGCAAGCCTGGTTTGGGTTTGCGGCACTCACAGCTGCTGTCGGCATTATGCGGGCAGAAATAAACGGCACTGATGTTGCCGCCCTGATCGGCTACCATACTGCACATTTTGTCGTGGATTTTTGCCAGCATGGCCAAATCAAACAGCCCCCGCGCCACACCGGATTGGTTGGTGATGACCGCGACTTGGTAGCCGTGCCGGTTGAGCAGGGCAATGGCTTCCAAGCTACCGGCTATGGGCAGCCATTCATCAGGCGTTTTGATGAAGGCATCGGAGTCCTCGTTAATGACACCATCACGGTCGAGCAATACAAAACGGCTGATTTTGTTGGCGGTGTCGGCTGGCGGTGTGTATAAAGTGATCACGACTGTAATTTGGCCAAATCGGCACAGGTCAAAAATTGCTCCGACAGCATATTTAACAATGCCAAACGGTTGCCCCGCAAATCCAGGTCATCGGTCATTACCATAACGTGGTCAAAGAAGGCATCCACCGCTTCACGCAAGCCCGCCAAGCGGTTTAGGGTCGCTTGGTAATCATGTTGCGCCAATAACGGTTGGATGTCTTGTGCCGCTTGTTCGGCGGCGGCCAGCAAGGCAATTTCTTGCGGTTCGGCCAATTGCCCGATGCTGGTGGCTGGGGCAGTGTCAGATTTCTTCAGGATATTGCGGATACGTTTGTTGGCGGCGGACAGGCTGTCCGCCTCGGGCAATTGCCGGAAGGCCTTGACTGCCCCCAGCCGTTGCATAAAGTCCAGTGGTTCGGCGGGGGCTAACGCCATGACCGCATCAAATTCGTCGGCACTGTAGCCTTTATCGAGGCAATAACCTTTTAACCGTTCAAAAATAAATTCCACCACAGCGGTATGGGTGCTGGTTTGGTCGAATGGATGTGGGAATTGCGCTAAGGCAAAGGTACACAGTTCTGCTACATTCAGGCTCAGGTTGTTTTCAATGATTGTCCGCAATATGCCCAAAGCGGCACGGCGCAAGGCATAAGGGTCTTTATCGCCGGTCGGGATCAGTCCGGCGCTAAAAATGCCGGTCAGCGTGTCCAGTTTTTCAGCAATCGCCAAAATTTGCCCGATTGTGCTAGGCGCGGTGGCGCTGCCCGATTGCTTGGGATAATAATGTTCTTCCAATGCCCATGCGACCGCAGGCGTTTCGCCTTCCGCCAGGGCATAATAACGCCCCATGATGCCTTGCAGGTTGCCAAATTCGCCGACCATGTTGGTCATTAAGTCGGTTTTTGCCAATAACGCGGCGCGGCGGGCCTGTTCTACCGGAGCACCCAGTTGGCTGGCGATACGTTCGGCAAGCTGGCCCACGCGCGTGGTTTTTTCGTAGACGGTGCCTAGTTTTTCTTGGAACACAATGGTTTTCAGGCTGTCCACCCGATCCGCCAAGGTGGTTTTGCGGTCTTGGTTCCAGAAAAATTCCGCATCGGCAAGCCGTGGTGTAACTACCCGTTCATTACCGTGCTGGATGGATGCGGGCCGTTTGCTTTCAATATTGCTGAAGGTGATGAAATGGGGCAGCAGTCCGCCTTCAGTGTTTTCGACAGGAAAATACTTTTGGTTGGTCTGCATAGTGGTGATCAGCACTTCGGCGGGCAGTGCCAAAAAACGCGGGTCAAAATTGCCGGTCACCGGTACTGGCCATTCGTTCAGTGCGGCGATTTCTTCCAGCAAGTCATCTTCAATATGGGCAATACCCCCCACTTGCGCGGCAGCTTGTTCGGCTTTTTGGCGGATAATGGCTTGGCGCTGCCCAATGTCGGCAATCACTTTGCCTTGCTCAAACAAGGCGGTTTCATAATCAGCCGGATGGTTGATGGTGATTGCTTGCGGTGCGTGGAAACGGTGGCCCAGAGTGCGGTTGCCGGTGTTCAGGCCGAGTATGTCGGTGGCAATAGCCTTATCGCCGAACAACAACACGGCCCAATGCACCGGGCGCACAAATTCGGTGGCAAAATTGCCCCAGCGCATCCGTTTGGCTATCGGCAAGGCATTGATGCTGTGGCGGATAATGTCTGGGACAATGGCTTCGGCAGCTTGTCCTGCAATGGCTTGGGTATAGCTTAGCCATTCGCCCTTGTCAGTCTTAAGGCGTTCCAGTTGCTCAAAGGTAGTTCCGCAACTGGCGGCAAAGCCCAAGGTGGCCTTACTGGGCGAGCCATCAGCGGCAAATGCGGCTTGTATCGCTGGGCCACGTTTTTCCACCGTTTTGTCAGCTTGTGCACTGGCCAGATTTTCAACCAGTACCGCCAAACGGCGTGGCGTGGCGTAGGCTTTGCTGGCGGTGAAAGCCAATCCGGCCTCATTAAGCCCTTGCACGATGTTGTTCAGCAAAGCGTTGCTGAGTTTTAGCAAGGTTTTCGGCGGCAATTCTTCGCAGCCTAGTTCAAAAAGTAAGTGTTGGGTGGTGGTCACGGTAATCCCTTTAGTCGTTTAATCGGTTCAGTTCGGAGCAGGCGTGTACAAGGATAATGGCGCGTTGTGATGTAAGCCATTGGGGCAAATAACAGGCACGGATTATCAATTAACTGCCTTGGCACATCGGAAAACCCAACGACTCACGCCGCGCATAATAGGCTTCTGCCACCGCCCGCGACAGCGTCCTGACCCGCAAAATATAACGCTGCCGTTCGGTGACGGAAATGGCGTGGCGGGCATCCAGCAGGTTGAAGGTGTGCGAGGCTTTCAACACCATTTCATAAGCGGGCAACGGCAAGTCCAAGGCAATCAGTTTTTGGCATTCTTGTTCGTAGGTGTCAAAACAAGAAAACAAAAACGGCACGTTGGCGTGGTCAAAGTTAAACGATGACATTTCCACTTCGTTCTGATGGAACACGTCGCCATAAGTGACCACGCCATGCGGGGTGCGTGTCCAAACCAAATCGTAAACGCTTTTCACGCCCTGCACATACATCGCCAAGCGTTCCAAGCCGTAAGTGATTTCACCCGTGACGGGTCGGCATTCCAGACCGCCCACTTGTTGGAAGTAAGTGAATTGGGTCACTTCCATGCCGTTCAGCCACACTTCCCAACCGAGGCCCCATGCACCCAAGGTGGGCGATTCCCAGTTGTCTTCCACAAAACGGATGTCGTGCTCCAACAAGTCAAAGCCTAACGCAGTCAGTGAACCCAAATACAAATCTTGGATATTATCGGGCGAGGGTTTCAGCATGACTTGGTATTGGTAGTAATGCTGCAAACGGTTAGGATTTTCGCCAAAACGCCCATCGGTGGGGCGGCGCGACGGTTGCACATAAGCGGCGTTCCAAGGTTCCGGGCCAATGGCGCGTAAAAACGTGGCAGGGTGGAAGGTGCCGGCGCCCACTTCTTGGTCCAGTGGTTGCAATAGGATACAGCCTTGTTCAGACCAGTAGGATTGCAGGGCAAGAATCAGTCCTTGGAATGTGGATAAATCGTAATGGGGGCTAGACACGGCAGGCAAAATAAAGGTTGTTATAAAAGGCCGATTATAACGCAAAAGCGGCCATTGCTAGCAGGGTGTAGTAAAGGGCCAGCATAATCAGCCTGTTTGCTTTAGTTTAAAATGAGTACTATAAAGCCTTGCCTGTAACAGGTATTATTGGCACTGGCGGAAAGCTAGCGGCTAGCCAGCACCTTAAGTACCCATCTGTGCGACGAAGCACCTGATTCCACGTGGCTGCATCCGGTGCTTTGCTGCCCGTAGCTGCTGGGTTTTCCCGGTGCGTAACATGATTGATAACCCTTTAATGCAATTGGAGCATAACATGGCAAAAATAAAGGTGCACACTCCGCTGGTGGAGCTGGATGGTGATGAAATGACCCGGGTGATTTGGGCTTATATCAAGGATATGCTGATTTTGCCTTATCTGGATATCCAGTTGGAATACTATGATTTGTCCATTACCCACCGTGATGCAACCGAAGACCAAGTGACCATTGATGCCGCCCATGCCATTAAAAAATATGGCGTTGGCGTGAAATGCGCGACCATCACCCCTGATGAAGCGCGTGTGCAGGAATTTAAGCTGAAGCAGATGTGGAAATCACCAAACGGCACTATCCGCAATATTTTGGATGGCACTATTTTCCGTGAACCTATCATTTGCAGCAATGTGCCGCGTTATGTGCAAGGCTGGCAAAAGCCCATTGTAGTGGGTCGTCATGCCTTTGGTGACCAATACAAAGCCACCGATTTTGTGGTCAATGAAGCCGGAGAATTGGCACTGGTCTTTACCCCGGCATCAGGCGGTGAGCCTAGCGTTTATAAAGTCTTTGATTTTCCAGCTAATGGCGTGGCTATGGCGATGTACAACTTGGATGAATCCATCGAAGGCTTTGCCAGGGCTTGCTTTAACTATGGCCTGGCGCGCAATATGCCGGTTTACCATTCCACCAAAAACACCATCCTCAAAAAATACGACGGACGCTTTAAGGATATTTTTCAAGCAATTTTTGACAGCGAGTTTAAAGACCGCTATCAATCGGCAAACTTAAGCTACGAGCATCGCCTGATTGACGATCTGGTGGCTTTTGCCATCAAGTCAGAAGGCGGCTTTGTCTGGGCCTGTAAGAATTATGACGGCGATGTGCAATCCGATGTGGTGGCGCAAGGCTTCGGCTCGCTAGGATTAATGACCTCG